>DATEDP010000091.1 GCA_035281585.1 bacterium | reverse complement strand
TGGGGCGCCCCTCTCCCCTACCCCTCTCCCGCAAGGGGAGAGGGAGGAGAGCATTTCATGTGCCGAGCTCAATGCCGAGGTCGAGCTCAACCGCGATCCCAGCCTGCCCACCGTCGTCTGCGCCGAAGACAACCCCGACCTTCGCTATTTTCTCCGCGACCTGCTGCGCGACCAGCACAACGTCTTCGTCGGCGCCAACGGCGAGGAAGGCCTGGCCTTGGTCGAAAAATGGCGGCCCGACTTGATCCTCTCCGACGTCTCGATGCCGAAGATGGACGGGATGGAATTTTGCCGGCGGGTCCGGGAGAGCCCGGAGTTGAAAAACACGCCCTTCGTCCTGCTGACCGCCCGGACCCTGAGCGAATCGCGGCTCGAGGGCCTGGGCCGAGGCGCCGACGATTACCTGACCAAGCCCTTCTCCGAGGCCGAGCTGCTGGCCCGGGTCCACAACCTCATCTCCTTGCGCCGTGGGCAGCTTCGCCTCCAACGCGAATTGGCCGCCGCCCGTGCCATCCAGATCGCTCTGCTGCCGGCGGCCGGCCAGCGCTTCGATGGAGCCGGCTTCGACTTCCTCTACCACCCGAGCGAGGAGCTCTCCGGCGATTTCTGCGATATCCTGCGCCGCGACGACTGGGTCTACGTCTACGTCGCCGACGTCACCAGCCACGGGACCGCCTCGGCCCAAGTCACTTATCTGTTGAAGGAAATCGTCTCCGAGCTGGTCGAGCGCGGAAGCCAAGCGCCGGCCCTGCCCGAGCTTCTCCAAGAATTGCAAAAGCGCTACGCCTCGCGGCAGCTCGACTACGACGTCGCCATCCAGATCGCCCGCTACCATTTGGGCCAAAGGCTCTTGCAGGCCGCCCGCGGCGGAGCGCCCTCGCCGCTCCAGGTGAAGCGGGACTTCAGCTCCAAGGTGCTGATGATTCGGCCCAGCCCCTCACTTTCGCGCAGCTCGGCCTCGGCCGAGGCCGCGGCGATCTCGACCGGCGAGCTGGTCCTGGATCCGGGCGACGCGGTTTATTTCTTTACCGACGGTTGTTACGAGTTCCCGGCCGGCAGCCGGGATTATGGCGCGAAAAATTTGCACCTCGCGCTGACGCGGGCCCACGCCGCCAAGGACTGGAAGCGTTCGCTGCTCGACAGCCTGACCGCGGCCCATGGCGGCCGGAATTTTCCGGATGACCTGACCTGTTTGCGCATCATGCCGGAAGAGCGGGGCTAAAGCCCCTGGCTACAAGATCCCATCCCGTAGCAAGGGGCTTTAGCCCCGCGGCCTTCAGGCCCGCCCCGACAGCCGGCCCAAAAATCCCCGTAGCTTCGAACCAAGTCCTTTGGGCGAAGATTGGAAGGCCGCCAAATCTTCATAAAGCTTCTTGCGGCGCCATTGGCTGAGGTAGCGACGCCGGTACTCCTCGGGCAGCGAACCGACGATCGACTCGACGATTTGGACGCCTTGCTGCAGCAAGGGCAAGGCCGCCTCCGTCCCCTGGCGCCGGCTTCGGGCCAAGGCCCAATTGTGATAAAGCTCGCAGAGTATTTCCCGGAAGTGGCCGTCGCGGCACTCGCTCTCCACGCCGGCGAAAAGGCTTTCGCCGTCGGCGCCGCTCCGCGCCGCGGCCAGCTTGGCCTGCAGGAGATGGAGCCGGGCCGAAAACTCCTTGTCCTGACCGGGCGGCCGCAGCTCGCCGAGCAGGCGCTGACAGGCGGCGAAATCCATCCGGTCATAGGCCAGATCGGCCCGGGCGTAATCGGCCCAGGAGACGATCTCGGCGCTGCCGATCGCCCTGGCTTCCTCGGCGGTCCGCCGGAAAAGCTCCTCGGCCTTGACCGGGTCGCCGTGCTCCCTTTCCCAGTAGCCGTCCATCAAGGAATACCAAACCGCAAGTCCCGGATCCTGAGTCTGAGCGAGGAAATGCCGGCCGCTGTCGAAACAGCTCCGCGCCGACTCACCCATGCCCAAGGTCAGGTAGATGCTGCCTTGGCGGACGAAGCTGTAGGCCACGTCGCGGGCGCTCCCCATCCGCTGTTGAAAGGCCAGGATCTTCTGGAGCAGCGGCAAGCTCTCGGCATAGCGGCTTTCCTTGAGCAAGGCGGTGATCAAGTTGCCCATGATCGAAGTCAAGGCGTGCATGGCGCCGGTCTGCTCGGCCAGCGCCATCGCCCGCTTCAAGGTCGAGATGGCCTCCTCGTAACGGCCGGCTTGGAGATTGACATAGGCCTTGGCGTTAAGGAGCGCGATCTCGTCCTCCGGCTTGAGCCGGCCGAAATATTGCCGAGCCCGGGTTTCGTAGAAGGCCAGCGCTTCGGCGGCTTCGCCTTTCAGCACCAGGGCCAGGCCGAGGCCGTTGTTGCTGAACTTCCGGTCTTCGGGCGGGAGCGAATCCTCCAAGACCAGGGTCCGGCGAAACCGCTCGGCGGCTTCCTCGTAGCGGCCGCATTGCAGGTCGGTGTTGGCCAGCGCGTTTTCGATCGAGATCCGTTCCTGGAGCTTTCCCTCGGGCAAGCTCGCCAGCGCCTCGCTGTAGTGCGCTTGGGCGGCCGAGAAGTCGCGGCGCTTGAAATGGAGCCAGCCCCGCTGCTCGCAAACTTTCCAGGAGCCGTAAGGCTCGAGCTTCGCGAGCTGCTCTTCGGCCAGCCGAAATTGGCCGGTCAGGGTGGCGAGCCGGGCCGACTCGAGGCAGAGCTCGAGCCAAGCCTCGCCACCTTCGGCCAAAAGCCGCTGAGCCTTGCTGAGACAGCGGCTGGCGCTGGCAATCTCGCCCCGGCCCAGGAACTTCTCGCCGGCCTCGCGATAGCGCCGGGCCGCTTCCTCCTCCATCCCGGCCTTGGCCAAATGATAGCCCAGCTCCTCGTTCGAAGCCGAAGCCCGGCTCATCATGCCCCGAGCGATGCGCCGGTGGAATCCGGACCTGGCCTCGGGATCGAGCATCGCGATCAACTCGAGACCCAGGGCTTGGCTCGCCATCCGATAAGAGAGCCGGTCCTTGCCGGCTTCGGCGACCTGCTCGAGCAGCTCGCCCCGCAGCATCTCCTTGGCTCGCTGGTGGAGGGTTTCGGGACTTAAGCCCAGCATCGCCGCCAACTCCGCCTCGGCCACCGGCTGGAAGACTAGGGCCACGGTGTTGAGGATCTCGCGCTCTTCCGGCGCCAAGGCCGCCAGCCGCTCGCGGTAAATGCCGGCGAGCTCCGGCGGCCAAGCCGTTTCGCCGGCGGCATCGGACCCGGCGTGGTCCGCCAAGTAGCGCAAGCCCTCGGTCATCAACAGGGGTAAGCCGCCGGAATATTCGCCGAGCCGGCCGGCCAAACCGGCGCTGCGCTCGGTCTTGCCCAGCAGCTTCTCGGCGTATTCGCGCACCGCCTCGCGGTCGAGGCGCTTCAAACGAGTCCCTTGCTCCAGCTCGTCCTTGGTGGCGACCGCGATGAAGCAATGGCCGGATGCGGGCAGCGCCGGATCGCGAACCGCCATCGCCTCGATGGTCTGGCGGAACTCGGGATCGGCCTTGTGAAAATCGTCGATCAGCAGGCAAAAGGGCCGGGCCGCTGCGGCCTCGCGAAGGCAGTCGACCTTGCGGCGCCGCTGCCAGTCCTCATTCAGGTTGTCCTGGGCCAAGGCCGGCAACCCGATGGCTTCGGCCAGCTTCGGCCAGGAGGAAATCTCCCAATCGCAGGTCAAGCTAAAGACCGGCACCTCTTGGAGCGCGGCCATTTGCCGGATTTCCTGGAGCAAGCGGCTCTTGCCGATGCCGCGCTCGCCGCAGAAGAAGCGCAGCTCGGAGCGAGCCGGCGAATCGGGCGCGAAGATCCGGCTCAGGGTTTCGCGGAGCTCGCGGAGCAATTCGCTCCGCCCGACCAGCGGGCCTTCCTTGGGAAGATTTTTATGAAACTCGGCCTCGACGTCGCGGTAACGCCCGCCGGTGGCCAGGTTCATGAAATTGAGCACGGCCCGGGCGCTGGAAAAACGGTCGGAGGGGCTCTTGGCCAATAGATTCGAGATCAGCTCCCGCTGATAGGCCGGCAAGGCGGCCGCGGCCCAAAGCTTCTCCGGCACCGAACCCCGGCGGTGCCAATCGAGCGCCTCGCGCTGCTGCCGCTGATCGAAGGGCAAGCCGCCGCCGAGAGTCTCGAGGCAGAGCATGCCCAGCGAATAGAGATCCATCCGCGGATCGATCCGCGGCTCGGCCGAGAAAAGCTCCGGCGCCATGTAAGCCGGCGAGCCGCCGATGCCTTGGCTCGAGCCCTGCTGCAGCCGGGTCGCGACGCCGAAGTCGATGATCTTGGCGAAAGGCTTCCCTTCACGGCATTGGACCAGGATGTTCTCCGGCTTGAGGTCGAGGTGGACCACGCCTTGGGAATGAATGCAATCGAGAGCCGAAAGGATTTGGACCAAGGCGTCCTCGAACCAGCTCAGCGGCCGGCCGCGGCTGGCCTCGGAAATCGGAAGGCCTTCGCAATATTCCGAGGCAAAATAATATTGGGAGCGGCTTTCGTCGAAGCCGAAATCGAGGACCCGGGCCAGATGGGCGTGCTTCAGCTCGCAGAGCAGCTCGAATTCACGCTTGAAAAGGAGGACCGCCGCCGCAAAACCGGGCGAATTCCGGTCGAGCCGGAGGTACTTTAAGGCGACTTCCTCGCCGTCGGCTGGGGCGGCCTTCCACACCTCGCCGAAGCTGCCTTCGCCGATCTTCTGGAGAAGATTGAATTTTTGCAATCCTAACCCCTTGCTCATTCCCGTGGATTGACTAACATGGATCTTACCCTGCTCCGCGGAACATTCCAAGCTATGGCTTTTCAAGCGCGCCAAACCGTCGACGTCCTAGTGGTGGGAGAGGCCTTGGCCCGAAGCGGCGCCCCACTGCTTCAGGAGCTGGGTTGCTCCTTCGAGACGGTTCCCGATCGGGCCGCGGCCGAGAAATGGCTCGTCGAGAAGTCGGTCGCCATCCTGGCGGCCGAGGACTCACTGCTCGAAGCCATCGTCGCGGCGGCGGACCGAGATTACCCGCTTCATTTCATGGCCGGCTCGCCGCTCGACCGCGAAGATCTTAAGATCACGGTCGGCAAGCTCCAGTCGGGCAAAATTTTCGGCCTCGAGCTCTACGGCATTCCGGTCCGGGAAAAGATCGAGCTGAAAGGCGGCGAATCGCGCTATCCGGCGGTCGACCGGGTCAAGGCCTTCTTCCTCGAACAGGGCGTCGCCGGCCGTATCGTCGACAAGGTCGAGCAAGCGCTCCACGAGCTGATCATGAACGCCGGGCCGGCGGTCGAATTGGCCTATGGGATCGGCCCCGACAGCCTCGCGATCTCGGCCAGCGATCCGCGCGGCGACCTCGACCGAGCCACCCTTTTCACCGCCATTCGCCGCGCCGCTCTCGAAAAATCGGTCGTCGAGGAGCCGGGCCGCGGCGCCGGCCTGGGGCTTCTCTTAAGCCTCAAGGCCTGTGGGCGCCTGATTTTCAACGTTTCGCCGGGCCGTCAAACCGAGGCGATCGCGATCTTTCACCGGGCAAAATCGCTGGGCGAAGCGGCCAAGATGGGGCACTCTTTCCATTATTTCCAGGAGTCTAACCATGAGCCAAAAACTGAACATTGAACGGCGCGACGAATTGAACTTGAGCTTCCTCACGGTGAAGGGGGTCATCGACGAGGACGCCGATTTCAAGGCCGCTTTCGCCGGCTTGAAGCCCAAGGTTTCGATCGACCTCGAGGGGGTCAGCTTCATCAATAGCTGCGGAGTGCGGGAATGGGTCCGGGCGGTGCAGGAATTTCTTAAGCAAGCCGACCTTCAGCTGCTGCGCTGCGCCCCGCGGATCGTCGAGCAAGCCAATTACGTCGCCAACTTCACCGGCCCCGGCAAGATCGTCTCCTTCATGGCTCCCTATTACTGCCCCAAGTGCCAGAAGGAACGGACCGCCCTGCTGCAATCGGCCGACTTCAAATCGGGCGCCCCGAGCCAAGCGCCGAGCCAGAAATGCCCGGCCTGCGGGAGCAAGATGGACTTCGACGACTTGGAAGAGGAGTACTTTTCTTTCCTGGATCGGTAGGGGCGACCCTTGGGGTCGCCTTACCCCAGCAGCGAATCGTTGATCCGACTCATGTGCTCGGGCAGCGCCGCTTCGGCGATCTCCATCACCTTGGGAATGTCGTGGGTGTCCAAGAGGCCGACCTGGGGAAGGTTGAAGTTGATCTCCCAGAGCTCGACATTGGGATCCTGGAGCAGCACCCGTTTCTGTTCGGCGATCCGAGCCTTGCGAACCAAGTCGGTCAAGCGGGCCGTCATCCGCAAGGTCGGCACCCGTTTCAGCAGCCAGTTCTCGAAAATCCCCATCGCCGAAAGCTCCGAGCCCAGATCGACCGCGATCACCAAGAGCCGCTTGCGCTTCTCCAGGCCGGCCTCGCGGTCAAGGACCCATTTTTTATAGATCGAGAGGGTCGGGACCTCCTCGCCAATGCCGCCGTCGCTGTAAATCCGACGGCCGTTGGTGTCCTCGATGGTTTTAGGAACGAAGAGGACCGGCACCGAGCTCGAGGCGATGATCGCCTCCAGCGGATCGGTGCGATAGATGAAATCGGAATAAAGCCCTTCGGGAATCTCATGGGGCGTCAGGACATCGGTCCGATTGGTCTCCAGGTTATAAGCCAGCAAATAGCAAGGCAGCTTGCCCTTCTGCAACCTCGAGGCTTCCTGAATCAGGCTTTGAAGCTCTCGATGAATGTTGTGGAATCCGCTGAAGGGTTTGCCGTTGCCTTTCGGAAAGACCGCTTCCCGGATCATTTGCATGGCGATATTGACCCCGGTCGGGGCCAAGCGAATCGTGCTTTTGCCGTTTCCGAAATAATGGTCGGTCACTTGCTGGAGGGCGGCCGCATCCAGCCCCATCGAGTAGAGGAGGCTGACGACCGCGCCGCCGCTGGCCCCCCAAAGCTCGTCGATATGCTTGTAAGCCCCCAGCTTTTCGAGAAATCGCAGGACCGAGATATGGGCGAACATGCGGATGCCGCCGCTGCCCAATGACACGGCGACCTTGGTGTCCCGGTGGGTGAGGACTCGGGCCATGCGCTCGAAGCCCTTGACCGACCCGCCACGTCCCGTCCGGGTAGCCCTTGCCGCCGATACTGTGTTGATCTTCCTTACGCTCAGATTTAGAATTCTAGGCGAACCCCCCACTTCTCGACAAGGCTCTTCTGACGCAAAGGAGACGGATCGTCCTATGGAATGGAAATCCAATCGCCGAATACTGTGCATTGCCGAATCGCCGCCGGTCCTTCAACCGCCCTTGTCGATGCACGAAGTCCTTCATGTCAAACGCTTGGAGAGAGCCGGTGAGATCATGCATCAAAATCGGCCCGACTTGGTGATTTACTTCATCAAGGATAAGGGCGACGACCTCGAAGAGCACGTCTTGAATTGGCTGATCGCCGGCTTCCGCGGCAAAATTCTGCTCTTCGATCCCCAAAACCGGGTGAAAGACAGCGAAGCCCTCATCCACGGCCAAGTGATCGACGAATACCACGACGGCCCGATCGGCCAGGCCCGCTTCCACACCATCCTCAAGAGCCATTTGGCTCACGACCTACGTTTTGCCTCGCCCCGGGCGATGACGACCTTCGATCTCTTTCGGAATTTATTCGACCGTTGTCTCAACGCCATCTTCCTCTTCAACGAAAGCCTGAATCGTTGCGTCACCGCCAACCTTCAAGCCGAGCGGATGACCGGAAAATCGCTGGAAGCGCTGCGGCGGATGAGCCTCAAGCAGCTCTGCTCCGAGGCCGACTATGAAAATCAGTTCTTGCCTGTCCTCCGGAAGGCCGCTCGCAGCTACTACGACGTGAAAGGCCTGACCCGCTTCAAGAACGAGGAGGGCGAGTTCAAGCCGGTGACCTTCAGCTGCGGCATCTTCGATTTCGGGCGGAAGAAGTTCGTCAAGGTCGAAGTCCAACCCGGCGCCGAGCTCAAAAGGGAGGAAAAACCAAAAAAAAGCCGGCGCAACCCGGTCGAAGCCCATTCCACCCTGCATTGAACCTCATGGACCGGCCATTTGTCATAAGCACTTGAATATACTGAATAATTATCCGAAAGCCGGGGGAGCGGGTGAAAATATGCCTGAAATTTCGGCTGCTTGGCTGTCCGGGCTTCTGTCACGAAAAACCGGGGTGAAATCAGGAGCCTCGATCACAAACAACCTTCCCTAATGCCCGACGATAAGGCATTAGATACTGGGGCACATATTTCCTTTATATGGGGTGAAATTCTTCGCCCCTCTCTGCCCCGACATTTTTGCTCTCGAAGGTTTCTGATCGAATGGATTCGCTTCTCGCATTGAAGGCCCCGGCCGCGGCGGCCGAGAATACGCCTCCGCAACCGGTTTCACCCGCCCGACAAGTCCTGGTGGACGCTCAGCGGTTTTTCACCGCCAACCCGGAGCAGGCCACGGCTTCGTCGAACCGGGAGCTCGACTCCTTATCCAAGGAGAAGGATGAAGAGCTGCTCGCCGCCGGATTGGTGCATTTCGCCGGCCAGCTTAAGGGAAAGAAGAAGCTCGAAGGAGCGGCCTTCATTTATAGTCGTTTGGCTGAATCCGAAGTCCCGGCCGAGCAGCGCCAAAAGGCGGCGGCCGAGCTCGGCGCCATGACCGGCGCCGGCGGCAGCTTCGGCCAGCGAGCCGAGTTTCTTTTTTCGCGCTTCCAAGAAGATTCCACCAGCTACCAGCTGATCGCGCCGATGCTCGGCGCCACCTTCCTCGGCCAAGTCGCCGGCTCGGCGGCTTTGGGCCGCCTCTTGGCTCCGGCCGCCCGCGGCTCCGGCGGCTTGCTCGGCTCGGCCTGGATGGCCCGGGCCGGCGCCGCTTCGACCGGCTACCTCGCCGAAGTTTCGGCCTTCACCGTCCTCGGCCGGGCCCTCGCGCCCCAAACGCCGGGCCCCTGGACCGACGATTTCGCCCGTGGCGCCCTCACGGTCGGCGTCTTCAAATTCGCCGGCACCGCCGGCCAGGGTTTGGGCAAGCACATGGCCAGCACGCCTTACGCCCCGCTCAACCGGATTTCGCAGACCGTTCTTCCCCAGGCCACGGCCTTGACCGGCCTGATGGCCGCTCATCGCCTGGAAGAAAAGGTCGGCCTGCGGCCCCATGTCGAAGGCCAAAATCTTTTCTTCGAATCGCTGGCCTCGCTGGCCGCTTTAACGGTCGGCGCGCGGTTGGGCCGCGGCGTCCTTGGCGAAGGCTTTCATCAGACTCAGGCCGAGCTGCAGCTCCGCTCGCGCCAGCTCAGCAACACTCCGCGTTGGCCCGAGCTGTTTCGGCCCAAGCCAGCTCTGGCGCTGGCCGGCGGCCTGCCCGGCTCCTTCGCTCCGGCCGAGCCCCCGCTTGGCCAAGTTTGGGCGATGGCGATGAACGGCAACGGCAATGGTGGCGGCGGTAAGAAAACCGGGACTTTCGGTTCCGATCGCTTGTCCGACGGCGGCGTCCCGGCCCGGGTCCGGCAAAGCGGTTACTCCAAAGAACCTCGGCCCGAGACCCTCGATCCGGCCGACGTCGTCGAACATTACTCCTTGCCGCCGGAGTCCAACTCCACCCCCGCGGGCTCGACGGTCGAGGTCAGGGACGCCTATGTCGGGACCGTCATCGGCGGTCGCTATCGGATCGACGCCATGCTCGCCGAAGGCGGCATGGGCATGGTTTATCGGGGCGAGATGCCGGCGATCGAGCGGCCGGTGGCCATCAAGCTCTTAAAGAAGGAGTCGGTGGAAAATCCCGAGGTCGTCCACCGCTTCCTGACCGAGGCCAAGATCGTTCAAAAAATCGACAACCCCCACATCATCGATGTGCTGGATTTCGGCCAATTGGATAACGGCGCCTATTATTTGGTGATGGAATTTCTCAAGGGCAAGGAGCTCAGCAGCTTGATCGATGTGGACCTTGGGAAGACCGAGCCGCTGGAACGTTTCCTTCCGATCTTCCGTCAAATCGCCGAGGGCCTGCAGGCGGCTCATGAAGCCGGCGTCGTCCATCGCGATCTCAAGCCCGAGAATATTTACCTCGTCAAGCGCGGAAACGAGAAGGACTTCGTCAAGATCCTCGATTTCGGCATTGCCAAGGTCCAAACCGCCGCCGGCAATGCGCGTCTCACCCAAGAGGGGGTTGCCTTCGGAACCCCGATGTATATGTCGCCGGAACAAGTGAAAGGCGATCCGATCGACCATCGCAGCGACATTTACTCCTTTGGAGCCGTGCTCTATGAGGCGGTCACCGCCAAGATGCTCTGGCACCATGCCAAGACCATTCCCGAAATCTACACCTTGCATCTGAACAACGCGCCCATTCCACCGCGACAAATGGCCGCTAACCCGGAGAAAATTCCGGAAGGCCTCGAAGCGATCATCCTCAAGTGCCTCCAAAAGGAGCCGGATCATCGCTACCAGTCGATGGATGAGGTCATCGCCGACATCGACTTGCTGCAGAGAAACATGGCGCCGCAAGCCCTGAACGACATCGTGGTCCGGAAGGCCACCTCGAGCCCCTTCGCCAACGCGGCGCCCTTCCCGGGCGGAGCCAATGGCCAGGTGCTGCCCACCGGCTCGCGCCATGACCCGACCATGTATATCCCGCGCAAAAAGCCCTTCCCCAAGCTGGCCATCGGCGGAAGCGTGGTTGCTGCCGGGGCGCTAGGAGCCGCGACCTATTTCTTGCTCAGCAACGGCAAGGACGATTCGAAGACCAAGGGGGCGGCGCCAAGCCCTGAGGTGACCCCGCCGCCGGTCCCGACGCCCGAGGTGGCTCCGATCAAGCCCGACGCGACGCCGGCCCCGGAAAAAATCCCGGTCCTGCTCTCGGTCGAGCCGTCCGACGCCAAGATCTTCCAAGACGACAAGGATTTGGGGAAGAGCCCGGTCCTGCTTCAGCTGGAGAAAGGCTCCAAGGTCGAGCTGGTGGTGCGCCGCGAAGGCTACAAGATCCAGGCCGTCACCATCGACGGCTCCCAGGACAAGGTCGCGGTGAACCTCGAGAAAGAAGGCCGCGCGAACCCTCGTCCCTCGGGCAACCCCCGTCCCAAGGCCTCCAATGGCCCCAAGACTCCGAAGCCTAAGGGTTCCTCCGAAGAGATATACATTCCTTGGAAATAAGCGAAGGCTGCTCCACCGTGTCCAGCCAGTAGCGGCTCAGCGAGCGGATCACCTCGACGATCTGCTCGAGCCGAACCGGCTTGCGGATAAAGCTGCCGCCCAGGCTGTAGACGAGCTGGACGTCCTCCTCGTTGCGCGAGGTGGTCAATACCACCAGCGGAATCGGCTGGAGGGCCGGGTTGGCCTTGATCTCCTGCAAGGCCTGGCGGCCGTCCTTTCGCGGCATGTTCAAGTCGAGCAGGATCAGCCAAGGACGCGGCGAATTCCCCGGCTCGGTGTAGGCTCCGCGGCCCAGGAGGTAGTCGAGGAGCTCCACCCCGTCTTTCACCCAATAGAGCTCGGCGCCCGAGCCGACCTCGAGAAAAGCATCCTTGGTCAGCAGGAAATGGTCGTCGTCGTCCTCGGCGATCAAGACGACCTTTTTGACTCCGTTTTCCTCACTCATGAACCACTCACTTCTCAGGCCGCCTGAGCCCGCGGCGGGTGCACCGGCAGCTTGACTTTGAACACGGTCTTCTCGCCGGGCCGGCTGCTGACTTCGATCGAGCCGCTATGACGGGCGACGATCTTTTGACAGATCGCCAGACCCATCCCGGTCCCCTCATATTCATTACGACCATGGAGACGTTGGAAGGGTTTAAAGATCACATCGGCGAATTTTTCCTCGAAGCCGATGCCCCGGTCCTCGATCCAAATCTCGGCCTGGCCGTCGCCTCCGGTTCGGCCGTGGATATTCACCTCCGGCGGCTCGCCGGGCTTGGCGAACTTCAAGGCATTGCTGGTCAAATTCTGAAAAAGTTGAAGCATTTGGCTGCGGTCGGCCTCGATGACCGGCAGCTCCCCGATTTCGATCCGAGCCTTGGACTCGGCGATCCGCCATTCCAGCACCGAAAGGACCTCCCGCATCACCGCCGCCAAGTCAACCTCCTCGTAGGGCCGGGCCCGGGTGGTGACCCGGGCGTAAAGCAGCAAGTCGTCGATGAGCTGCCGCATCCGGAGCGCGGCCCGCTGGATCCGCTCAAGGCTGTCAGCGGCCTTCTCGCTCAGCGAGCCGGCCGTATTGAGGCGGAGGCGGTCGCCGAAGGCGATGATCTTGTGCAGGGGCTCTTGGAGGTCGTGGGAAGCCACGTAGGCGAAGTCCTGAAGCTCCTTATTGGAGCGAGCCAGGTCCTCGCTTTTTTGGCGGATCGCCTCCTCGGCCCGCTTCGACTCGGTGATGTCACGGACGAAGGCGCTGAAGACGTGGTCGCCGCCCCACTTGAGCGGCGAAACCGAGATCTCCACCGGAAACTCGTGGCCGTCGCTGTGCCGGGCGGTGGTTTCGACCCGGCGGTTCATCATCGCTTCGTGGCCGGTCTTGAGGAAGCGTTGCATCAGCCGCTCGTAGATTTCGCGGTGCTCCGGCGGCATGATCAGCTCGGCGGCCTGGCGGCCCATCGCCTCCAGCGAGCTCCAGCCGAAACAGCGCTCGGCCTGGGGATTCCAATAGGTGATCCGGCCGTTGGCGTCGAGGACCACGATCGCGTCCATGGCATGGTCGATGATGGTGCGGATCCGCTCCTCGCTCTCCCGCAGCTTTTCCTCGGCCAAGCGCCGGGCGGTGACGTCGCTGGCGGTGCCGGTGGTGCCGACCACCTTCCCCTGGGCATCGCGAGCCACCAGCGCGTTGAAGCTCAAGTAGATCGGCGTCCCGTTCTTTTTCAAATGCTCGGTTTCGTAATGAAACAAGGGCTGGCCGGACTTGACCCGCTGGAAGACCTCCATATCCTTGAGCGCTTGGGCCGGCTTTTCGAATTCGGTAAAGGCCCGGCCCAGCATCTCCTCGGGCTCGTAACCGTAAATCCGGCGGGCGGCTTCGCGGTTGAGGAAGGTCCAACGGCCCTCGGCATCGACCGACCAGATCAAATCGTGCGAGGTCTCGACCAAGTCGCGGTATTGCTTCTCGCTCCGCTTCAGCTCCTCCTCGGCCCGGGAGCGCTCCTGGATCTCCTTGACCAGCTCTTCGTTGATTCGCGAAAGCTCGGCGGTGCGCTGCGCGACCCGAAGCTCGAGCTGGTCCCGAGCCTTGCGCAATTCTTCCTCGGCCAAGCGCCGGGCCGAGACGTCGCGAATGGTCCCGACGATGAAAGGCCGACGCTGCTCGTCGATGTAAAGCGATTTGCGGGTGACGATGATGTGCTTCTGACCGGCGCGGTCGGTGAAAGATTCCTCGTTGAGGTTGACTTGACCGGTCGAAAAGACCTCCTCGTCTTTCTGCCAAAAGACGTCGGCCTCTTCTTTCGGGAAAAACTCGTAATCGGAATGCCCGAGGAGCTCTTCGCGGCGATGGCCGATGAATTGGCAGCAGGCATCGTTGAGCAGAACCCAGCGGTGCTCCCGGTCCTTCACGAAGATGGGGTCGGCGATGGTGTTCAGGACCCGGTCCAGGCTCCCCTGGGGCAAGCGGCCCGGACCCGGCTGAATCGCCGTTCCCTTGGGTTTCGACCCCGTTCGTCCCCGCCCCAAACCCAGCCAATAGCCCAAGATCAAAAGGGAAAAGGCGAAAATCAACAAGCCCCAAGTCAAAATGTGGCTTTCGGCGAGCATAATTGCGGATAAGATCTTAACTTAGCCCTAAAATTTAGACTAAAATAGAAATTTGAGAAAAGGATCCCCAATTTCTCGATTGTACTCATGGCCGGTTCTTTGCTAAGGCAGCCCCCGGTCTTCGGTTAAGGGAAAAACCTGAGGGGGAACCCGAATGATCCCAAAAGTGAAGCGTGTGCTCGTGATCGATGACGATCCCGATATCTTAACGCTCCTTAAAGAGACCCTTGAAGCCAATCACTTCGAGTGCCATGTCGCCGCCTCGCCGCAAGAGGGTCTCGAAACCGCCATCGCCAGCAAGCCTCATTTGATTCTATTAGACCTCATGCTTCCGGGCATGAGCGGCTTCGGCTTCATGCGTGAGCTCAAAAAGCACAAGGAGCTGGCCGCCACTCCCATCGTGGTCCTGACCGCGCTCTCCGACGAGGAGATCGCCGAGGAAAGCCTCTCGCTGGGCGCCAAGGGCTACTTGAGCAAGGCCTGCAACGCCAAAGAGCTGGTCACGATGGTTCAAGCCTATTCCGACTGAAGCGAAAAATCTGTTGGCCTTCCCGCCGGAAGAAACTAAACCTTTCTCCATGATGATTTCCTTTTTGCGGCGACTGACGCTCGCCCTTTTCCTCTGCCTGCCGTCCCCTTCACTTTGGTCGCTGGATTCGGCCTTTCAACAGGGCTACGAGGCCTTTTCGCGGCGGGACTACGCCGCGGCCAATGCCGCGCTGGCCAAGGCTAAGTCGGCGGCCGGCCACGCTCTCCACGATTATTACCTCTGGGCCTTGGGCCGAAGCCGCTTGGAGCTGGGTGACACCGCCGGCGGGCTCAAAGCGCTCGAGGAATTGGTCAAACAGGAGCCCGGAAGCCTGTGGGTCGATCCGGCCAAAATCCAAATCGCCCGGGGCTTGCGCGAGCGCGGCGAAATCCCCGAAGCCAAGCGCCGGCTCGAAGAGCTCCTGCCTACGCTGCCCGAGGCCTGGAAGGGCGAAGCCCTGCTCCAGCTCGGCCTGACCGAGGCCGCCGCCGGCAACCAAGCGGCGGCCCTGGTACGTTTTCGCGAGCTGGAAGTCGAATATCCGGCCTCGGCCGCCGCCGACCGTCTCGCCGAGGAGCGGGGAAAATTGGCCTTGCCGGCGCCGGCGCTCACGGCCGCCGAGCAATTGCGCCGCGCCGACCGCCTCTTCGAAGCCAAATCCTATACCCAAGCTCTGGCCGCCTACGACGCGGCCGGCGGAGAATCGAGCGTCGCCCGGGTGAAAAAGGGTGAAAGCCTCTACGCGCTCCGCCGCTACGGCGCCTCGCTGCCTTATCTTCAGCCCGGCGCCGGCGTTCCGCCCGACTTGGCCCGGAGCGCCCTGCTTCACCGCGGCCTGGCCTTGTTGCGCAGCGGCAACGAGGCCGGCTCGATCGCCGAGTTCGAAAAGGTCCAACGGCTCTACCCCGGCACCGCCGAGGGCGAGGAAGCGCTCTACCGAGCGGGGATGGTTCAGCACCAAGCCGGCCGCTTCAGCGAGGCCGCCGGCTTCTTCGATCGGCTGGCCCAAGCCTATCCGCAGGGAAGCTTTCGCGACAAAGGACTCTGGGCCGCGGCTTGGACGGCCTATCGGAAAGACGATGGGGCCACGGCCAAGCGCTGGCTCGAGGCCATGCAGCAAGGCGCCTCCGACGGCGCGACTCGCGGCAAGGCGCTCTACTGGCTGGGCCGGATCGCCGAGCGCGATGGCAAGAAAAGCGAGGCCGAAGCTTACTGGAAGACGGCGGGCCAGGTCGCGCCCTTCAGCTATTACGGCTTCATGGCCTTGAAGCGGCTGCAAAATTCCGAGGACTTGAGCAAGACGCCCCAGGTCCCGGCCGATTGGCGGAAGACCGCGGCGCCGGCGGCGAGCTCGACCAAAACCGCGGCCGAGCTTCATTTCCACAAGGCGGTGGCCCTGTCCGAAGCCGGGCTGGGCCGCTTCGCCCAGGCCGAGCTCGACGCGGCGATCGAAAAGAGCGAAGGCGATCCTCAGGGCCGCGGCCGCCTGCTGGAGCTGGCCAAGGGCAGCCACGCCTATTTCATCCCGGTTCAGTTCGGCCAAAAGTATTGGGATAAAATGAAAGTCGCCTTCCCCGACAGCGCCAGCGCCGAAAGCTTTCGCATCCACATGATGTATCCCTTCGCCTATCGCAGCTTGGTGGAGAAATCGGCTTCGCACGAAGGCCTGCCGCCGGCCCTGGTCGTGGCCCTGATGCGGCAGGAAAGCGCCTTCATGCCGTGGATCAGCTCTTCGGCCAATGCGAGGGGCTTGATGCAGCTTCTGCCGGCGACGGCCACCATGCGGGCCAAGGCCGAGGGAATCCCGCCCGGCGATCTCTTCGATCCGGCCTACAATATCCAGGTCGGGACCGCCGAGCTGAAGGCGATGCTCGACCGCAACGGCGGCAACTGGCCGCTGGCTTTCTCGGCCTACAATGCCGGGCCGGGCCGGGCCAAGGAATGGTCGGCCAGCTTCGGCCAACTGAAAACCGACGAGTTCATCGAGGAAATCCCCTTCGCCGAGACCAACCTCTACGCGAAGTTGGTGCTGCGAAATTATTGGTCTTATCGAACCCTCTACCCTTGAGGAGGAATCATGAATATCCCCTTCCTCTGCGTCGCTCTGGCTTTCCTCCTGCTCTATCTCACCAAGATTCCGGTGGCGGTGGCGATGGGCCGCTCCAAGGGCGGTTATGACAACCGCCATCCCCGCGATCAGCAAGCCGCTCTGCTCGGCTGGGGCCGGCGAGCGGTCGCGGCCCACCAAAACGCCTTCGAAGCCTTCGCCCCTTTCGCGGCGGCGGTCCTGACCGCCCATGCCGCCGGCGCCGATCCGATCTGGAGCGCCCGGCTGGCCATTCTCTTCGTCATCGCCCGGGTGGTTTACACCGGCCTCTACCTTGCCGATTGGGCCAGCCTGCGAAGCACGATCTGGATGATCGGCGTCCTTTGCACCGCCGGACTTTTCTACCTCGCGATTTTCCGCTGAGCCGTCGCGTTTTCGGTCGCCTCTGAATGACACCCCCCTTTGAAAAAGGGGGGTTGGGGGGATTTAAGAATCGCCGCAAAAAAATGCTGGCTCCGTTTAAATCAAGGAGCGCCGTTAAATCCCCCCTGCCCCCCTTTTTCAAAGGGGGGTATAAGAAGCTGGCATGGGCGTTGCTCCAATGCGCTGGCATGGAACATTGGATCCTCAGCGCACTCCTTCTCCTCCCGCTGCTCTTCTTTCCACTTCGCGCGCCGGCCGGCGAGTTCCCGCCGCCCGAGCGGCTTCCGGCGCTCGAGCTTTTGGAGCAGGCAGCCTTGGGCCGAGCCGGGCTCCAGCCCGACAAGATCCAACGCTGGCAGCGTAATTCCCGGCGAGCCGTCGCCCTGCCCCGCCTCCAGATCGGCTTCGAACAGAGCGATCAGCAAAACAACACCGCCATCATCCAGGACAGCATTTCGGTCACCTCCTCGGGCATCACCATCGGCCCCGAGTCCAATCGGGTCGACCAGGATTTCGGCAACGACCGCGGGTTCGAGGTGAAGGCCGTCTGGGCCTTGGACGAGCTGCTCTTCAATCGCGACGAGATCGAGATCAGCCGCGAGGCCCGCGACCTCACCTTGATCCGCGGCCGCCTGCAAGAGGAGCTCCGCGACACTTACTTCCTGCTGAAAGCTCAGCTTTGGCGCTTCCAAGCCGAGCCGTCCCTGCGGCTCGATCCGACCGAGGTGCTACAAGCCCAGCAACGGGCCGCCCGCTTGGACAGCCTCAGCGGCGGAGCCTTCCGCCGGCTGGCCAAGGATTTCGTCCTACCCCTGCCGCCGCCCGAAAGCTTCCATCTTATCTCGGAGAAAACCCATGAAAAGCCCCAGGACCCGCCGAACAAGCAAGCTTCGTCTCCTGCCGCTGATCGCCGCCTGCCTTGAGCTGGCCGCCTGCGCCCAGCCGAGCTGGGGCGAGTTCTCCTCCTTGATCGAGGAGCAGCCTTTCGTCATCGAAGTCGCCCCGGCCGACGGCAGCCGGATCGAGAAGCAAAGCGAGTTCGTCCTGCGCTTCTCGGAGCGTCTCGACCTAGCCTCGTTGGAAAAGGACGCCGTCGCCCTGCTCTTCAATGCCGAGGAAAAAACTTTTTCCGATATCGGGGACCTGATGGACGATTTGGCATCGGGCGAGCTCGCCGCGGTGCCTTCTCAATTCCTGCTCGACTCCGAGGAAAAGGAGTTGAGCCTCCTGCCCGAAGGCGAGCTGGCCGACGGAATCTACCACCTGGTCATCACTCCGGCCCTCCTTTCGGTGCAAGGCCTGCCTTTCAACCAAAAGCCCGGAGAATCGCCCCAGCTCTTCATCGCCCGTTACATCGTGGGCGAAGGCGAGCTGCCCCAGCTCGGTGAATCCCCTGCCGGCCCGACGAGTCCGCCCCCGCCGATCTTCGGCCCCCCACCCGAAAGCTTAGTGATCCAGGAGTTTCTTTACGACGGCAAGGTCAGCGAGACCGACGGCGAAGCCTTCGTCGAGCTTTACGGAACGGCCGGCGCCGACATCAGCCTCTATCAAGTGCTTTTCCTGAACGGCAGCAACGGCGAGGAGACCGAAAGGATCACGCTGCCGCCGAATTCAATCCTTGGCGAAGACGGAATTTTTCTCATCGCCGACTTGAAAACCGGATCGACCACCAGCTCGGGCGTCGCCGGTGCCGACTTCCTGGACCAGTTCGATCCTCAAAACGGCCCCGACGGCTTGCAATTGCTGAATCGCGACGGCGAGCTCTTGGATACGGTGGCTTACGGCGAAGGCGCGGTGGCCCTGGCCGTGAACGGGCTGGCTTTGGGCGAAGGCCTTCCGGCTCCGGACGTCACCGCCGGCCATAGCCTCAGCCGCCTCGCGGGTGCCGATAGCGGCGACAATCGCTTGGATTTCCAGGATCAGGTCACGCCTTCACCGGGCAGTCTTTAACAGCCGATCCGGGCTCCATCGACCGCCCAAAAATCCTTCGGATTTTAGGGGCCCGCCAATCCGCCTGCGGCGTGCTTGGCCCGACCACCTCAACGATAGGGGTTGGGAATATGGAAGACGTTCACCCGGCGGCCTCGGTTGCTGCTTTGAGGCGCGATATTCTTCTCGTCGTGGCGATAGGGATTGGGAATGAATTCGTCTTTCACGGCTTGCTCCCGACAAGCCGGCTCCGGCTTGTAGGGATTGGGAATGGCGCAGGCTTCGCGAAGCATCTGGCGATAGGGATTTTCGCCCTCGAGCGTCGCTTCGGCCAGCCCGCGGGGATACAGCTCGTTCAGCATCCGGGTGTAGGGATTTTCAAGGAAATCTTCAGTGATAATCGACATTTGAGCCCCTCTTGGATCGGAAGTATAGCAGGATTATCGGGCTTGAAAAGGAAAGGTTGTCAGAAGGGCCGGCCGAGCTGCTTCAAAGCCTGCAAGGCTCGAAAACGGTGGGATAGAGAGTTTTTTTCCGGCGGAGAAAGCTCGGCTAAGCTTTGCTGGAAACCTTCGGGGATGAAAACCGGATCGTAGCCGAAGCCGCCATGACCTTGCGGAGCTTCGGCGATGCGGCCCCAGAGCTCACCCTGTCCGATTCTTTCGCGGCCGTCGCGATGGCGCAGCACCACCACGCTGCGAAAGACCGCCCGGCGCTTTTCCGGGGGAATTCCCCGCAGCTCGGTCAAAAGCTTGCGCCAATTTTCCTCATCACCGGCGCCCTCGCCGGCATAGCGGGCCGAGCGCACGCCGGGCTTCCAAGCCAGGGCCTCGACTTCCAACCCGCTGTCGTCGGCCAAAGCCCATTCGCCGCAATATTCGGCCGCCAGCCGGGCCTTCTCGCGGGCATTGCTCAAGTAATCCTCGGCGGCCTCTTGGGCTTCGGGCGCTTCGGGATAATCGCGCAGCGACGTCCACTCCACCGCCCAGTCGGCGAGGATATCCTGAATCTCGCGGAGCTTGCCGAGATTGCGAGTGGCCAGGACGATGCGCTTCGGCTTCCCGCTCATCGCGGCCAAATCCCTTGGAGGGCCGCTCGCTGCGCCTTGGCGATCTTGACCAGCCCGGTCGCGGCCAAGTCGAGGAGCGATTTGGCCTCGGCCTTGCTGAAGGGCCGGTGCTCGGCGGTGCCTTGAAGCTCGACGAATTCGCCCTTGCCGGTCATCACGACGTTCATATCGACGTCGGCCGCCGAATCCTCTTCGTAGCAGAGGTCGAGGCAGAGCTTGCGCTGGAAGAGCCCGACGCTCACGGCCGCCACCGTGTCCTTGAGCGGCCATTTCTCGATCTTCTTTTCCTTCATCAAGCGCCGGCAAGCCAGAGCCAAGGCGATCATCGCGCCGTTGATCGCCGCGCAGCGGGTCCCGCCGTCGGCTTGGAGGACTTCGCAATCCAAAGTGATGCTGTAGGGTCCCAATAATTTGAAATCGACGACGGCCCGCAAGGCCCGGCCGACCAAGCGGCTGATCTCCTGGGTCCGGCCCGAGACCTTGCCCTTGACCGATTCGCGGTCGGAGCGGGTGTGGGTGGCCCGCGGCAGCATCGCGTACTCGGCGGTGACCCAGCCGAGGCCCGATTCCTTGCGCCACTTCGGCAAATCCTCGGCCACCGAGGCTAGGCAAAGCACCCGGGTGTGGCCCATCTCGACCAGGCAGGAGCCCTCGGCGTAACGGTTGACGTTTTTTTTAAAATGAAGCGGCCGGAGGCCCGGCGACTTGGATCTCGAAGTTTTCACCGGCTCGATCCTGCATCAGCGCCCGGGATTGAGAAAGCGGAAAATAAAAAGACCGCCCCCTTTCGAGGGCGGTCGCTCATAACGGCCCTATAGCCGTGCTCGCTCTAAACCGGATTGGGGGGGCCACCGATCCAATCTTGGACTTCGGCGGTTCCGGAGACCGGCTGGCCATCGACCGTTCCTTCGACCGTTGCCGCTCCGTTGTAGAATGAATGAAAGAGTCCCAAGGTGTTGAACACTTCTTGATTCGGCAACAGCGGAGTCAGAGTTAGGTGAATATCGCGCGACGGAATATCGGCATAGAAGACCGTCGGATACTCCACGCCGGTCTCCGGGCTGACCCAGCTTCCGCCGGTGGTCATCTCGAAATCCTCGCCGGTCAGCTCTTCGTAGCCGCAGAAGGGCGGGGCGAAGGCACGAGTGCCGGTCCTGATCACCGGCGCACCGGTCTGGCGCATCGTGACGTCGAAGAGCATCAGCTCCTCGCCATTGTCGAGCCGGATGGCGTACCAGAACATCTTGACGTCGCCCTGCTCGTGAATCGCCGCCTGCCTCTCGGACCAGCCCTCGCCGAACACCACCTTAGTTTTCCCACCGTCGGTGACCTTGCCGACAAGCGCGTTCCGTGTCCGGCTGTAGTAATAGTTGCTGCCGACGTCGTTGCCGGTGTCGGGATCGATGTAGGACATGAAACTGTCGCCGTTGTGATAGACGGGATCCTTGAGGTTCAAGAAGGTCAGGTCGAACTTGACGTCGTCGATCTGATGAGTGACCCGATAGTCGCCGGCGCGGCCCTGGACGGTGGGAGCATTGTGCGAAATTGGGGTGTCGGCGAGCCGAATATCGAGGTAGCCGTCCTCGGTCGCGACATAGGGGATGCCGAAGGTCGCCCAAGTTTGATTGTGGTAAGTTCCGCCGTCAAGGTCGGTGATGTTCCCGGTGATGACCAGCACGTCGAAGGGCAAGTATAAGAAAAGGTAGCCAAAACCGTAGTTATGTCCGGTGAAAGTCTGGACGTGGCCATTGAACTGCCAGGCATCAACCGGAAAACCGGGTGTCCCGGCTTTCGGCGAGTCGTCTTCCGGCAAGTTGATGGGGACTCCCGGCGGGGGCTGATGGTTGGTGAGACAGAGATTAAGCGTGTCGCTGCCGAAGGCGTTGCCGGCTGCCAGCGTTAGGCTGCCCAAGCTCGCCACCAGGAGCGATTTCCAATGGAATGTGTGCATGGCGATTCTCCTTTTAGGAGAAAGCTTGGGCGCCTTGCGAAAGCCGAACAAGCCGGGAAGATTCTGACAAGAGCTGTCATCCTGAGCGAAGCGAAGGATCCGTGACCAATCCAGCGCCTAGGATTTCGGAGCTCCTTCGCATTCTCGGAATCCCTTGACGGGACACGAAGAGACGTTGGCTTTTTAAGGGTCTTGGCAGGTAGCGGATCCTTCGCTTCGCTCAGGATGACAAAGCTGGCCGTTAAAGAAGGCGTTATTACTTTGTAGGTCTAAACACTACAAACGGGAGGCGGCGAGCTCGGAGCCGCGGTGGCCCGAGCTCCAGAAGGTGGCCGAGCGCAGCAGCTCGTTGGCGTCGCGCAGCCGAAGCTTGGTTTTGAGCCGGGCCCGATAGGTCTCGACCGTCTTCACGCTCAGGTCCAGCTTGGCCGCAATTTCGCGGGTATTCAGGCCTTGCCCCAGCAGTTGGAAGATCTGAAGCTCGCGGTCGCTCATCTTGGGAAGGGCCCGCAACCGCTTCTTCTCGCCGATCGAGACCAGGCCCAAGGAGGGGTCCTCGACCAACCGGGGACTAATGTAAATCCGGCCCTTCAGCAGCGAGCCTATCGCCTCCAACAGTGAAGTCAGTCGTTCTTGCTTGAGCGCGTAGCCCTCGGCGCCGGCCTCGAGGGCCCGCTGAGCGAAGAAGATGTCGCGTTCCGAGGTGAAGACCAGGATCGGCAGCTGGGGATGCCGGCTCCGGATTTCGCGGATCAGCGGAAAAGCGCTGCCGCCGTGAAACTGAAGGTCGAGGATCACCAAGTCGGGCTTCAATCGGTGGATCGCTTCCAAGGCTTCCGAGGGGTCCTCGGCCTCGCCGCAGATCTGGAGATCGGCAACCGACTTGGCCAAATCATGGAGACCGCGGAGCACGATCGGCTGTTCGTCGAGCAGGAAGATTTTACGCTTCTTGGGCCGCGGCTTGGCGCCGGGCTTGGCTTTCAGAAAAGACATCGGACCGAGGTCCCTCCCTTGGGGCCGGCCTGGATGTGCAGCTCGCCGCCGATCAGCTTGGCCCGATATTCCATGACTTTCAGCCCCAAGCCCTCGGGGGACTCGGCCGCCGCCGGGAAGCCGCGGCCGTCATCCCGAATTTCCAGCGCCCCCTTGCCTTCGGCGTTGGCGGCCAGGTGAATCTCGACATGACGGGCTCGCCCGTGGCGCAGGGCATTGGTCACGGCCTCCTCGATGATTCGGTAGAGATGGAGGTTTCGCTCGGAATTGGTCGCCATCCCCCGCAAATCCAAATGGCAGGAAACGCGGGCTCCGAAGTGAGCCTGGGCTCGCTCGGCCAAATCCTGGACGACAACGGCGAAATCTTCATCCAGCGCCAGGGCCGGGAAGAGGGACTGGGATATCTCCTTGGTGCGGAAGGCCAACCGATGCAGATCGGATCGGATTTCCGACGCGATCTCGGCCGCCGGAGTGAGGCGCCCCTTGAGCTTCCGCTCCAACAGCATCGCCTTGAGGGCCAGGCCGTTGAGCCCTTGGCAGATGTCTTCGCGCAGGCCTTTGCCGAGGCGAAGCTTCTCCCGGTCGCTGATATCCAGCGCCTGCCGCTCCACGACCGGCTCCCGCCGGTGTCTTTCTTCTTGGAGCTTCTGCCGGGTGATGTCCACCGCCGATCCGATATAGCCCAAGAAGGCGCCGCCTTCGTCGAAGCGCGGGAAGCTGATGTCGAGCATGGAGACATAATTCCCGTCCGGCCGCTTCGAGCGGTATTCCTGGCGGTAAAAACCGAATAGCGGCGAGGCCAGGAGCTGCCTCTGGTTCTCCCGCATCCGCTCGAGATCTTCGGGGTGGATCAGCTCCAACCAGGCATCGCCGAGCAAGTCTTGATGACCGAAATGTTGGAGCATGGCTTCGTTGCAGTAGACGCAACGATGCTCCTCGTTGGTCATCCAGATCATGACGTTGGGCGCCCGAAGCAAGGCTTTGCGGGCTTCGATTTCGAGATCGGCTTTCACGGCATAGGCTCCCCAAAAAATCGACTTAAGATTAGAGAAGCCGCCGAAATTTGGCAAGATGCTGGATCAATCGAGGGCGAGGGAGCGAAGGCGCTCTCGATAGGGGTCGATTTGACCGGGCCGACGCTTTTGAAAGCCATTGGAGAGGATCTCCAGTTTCCGAGCCAGCTCTTCTATTACCTTCGCCCTTTGATGTGGGGCAAGGGTTTCTTGCCGAAGCAATTTCTCCAGCGCTTCGACCCGGAAGCGGTCCATGCCCCAGTGGGCGCGGGAAAGTTGATCGAGATGCCCTCCCCGCTTGAGGACCAAGGGCTCTTCCAAAGTGCGGAAAGGACTGGCCAGCGAGGCCCGCAACCAAAGCTCGTAGTCCTCGCAAACCTCGAAGCTCTCGTCGAAGCCGCCCAGCTCCACGAAAAATTCGCGGCGGAACATCACCCCCGAAGGCGAGATCAGGCAGCGGCTCAAGCAGGCCTCGAAAACCTGACCCGAGGGCTTGGCGTGTTTCTTCATCGGGTTGACCCGAGCGCCGTTGCGATACCAAATTTCCTCGGTTTGACAGAAGCGGCACTCCGGATTTTCCTCGAGGAAGGCGGTTTGGGTTTCGAGCTTCGGCGGCAGCCAGAGATCGTCGGAGTCGAGGAAGGCCAGATACTCGGTCTCGGCCGCGGCCGCGCCGAGATTGCGGGCGGCCGCCGGACCGCGATTGTCCTGGCGCAGCGCGATCAGCCCTTTTTGGGATTGGAGCCAATCCCAGGTCCCGTCGGTCGAGCCGTCGTCGACGACGATCAGCTGACGCGGCGGCAGGGATTGGCGACGAACCGACTCGACGGCCTCGCCGAGCATTTCCAATCGATTGTAGGTCGGAATGACGGCGGTGACGTCGGAGAAAAGCACGGCCTAGAATTCCGGCAGCGAGTGCATCTCGGGCATCATCTCGCCGTAGTGCTGCTCCAAATCCTCGAAGCGGGTGTATTCGTGGAAGAACTTCAGCTTGGCGGTGTCGACCGGCCCATTGCGCTGCTTGCCGATGATGATCTCGGCCACGCCCTTTTCCGGCGTGTCGCGGTTGTAGACCTCGTCGCGATAGATGAACATGATCACGTCGGCGTCCTGCTCGATGGCGCCGGACTCGCGAAGGTCCGAGAGCAGCGGACGCTTGTCGGTCCGCGACTCGACGCCGCGGTTGAGCTGGCTCAAGGCCACCACCGGGACGTTGAGCTCCTTGGCCAGGGCCTTGAGCGAACGGCTGATGTCGCTGATCTCGCGCTCCCGGCTTTCGGTGACCTCGCTGCGCATGAGCTGGAGGTAGTCGACGACGATCAGCCCCAAATCGTGCTCCTTCTTGAGGCGCCGGGCCTTGGCCCGCATCTCCAGCACCGAGAGCGCCGGCGTGTCGTCGATGAAGAGCAGGGTCTCGGAGAGCCGGCTGGCAGCCTTGGTCAGCTTGGGCCAATCGCTTTCCCGCAGGAAGCCGGAGCGCAGCTTCGACGAGTCGATCTTGGCCTCGGAGCAAAGCATTCTCTGGACCAATTGCTCCTTGGACATTTCGAGCGAAAAGACAGCCGCGGCCCGCTTCGATTCCATCGCCGCATTGGTCGCCACGTTGAGGGCGAAGGCGGTCTTGCCCATCGAGGGCCGGCCGGCGACGATGATCAAGTCGGAGCGCTGGAGGCCGGCGGTCATCCGGTTCAGCTCCTTGAAGCCGGTCGGCAGGCCGGTGACCGCGCTCTTGTTCTCGTAGAGCTGCTCGATGGCCTTGAAGGCGTCCTTGACGACCTCGCGGACCGGCGTGAAGGACTGGCGGATGTTGCGCTCGCTGATCTGGAAGATGCTCTTCTCGGCCATGTCGAGGAAGCCGCCGATGTCGTCGTTGCCGCGGTAACCCTCATTGACGATGTCGGTGGCCACCCGGATCAGGCTGCGGAGCATGGCCTTCTCGCGGATGATCTTGGCGTAGTGCACGACCGATGCCGAGGTCGCGACCGAGGCGGCGAGCTGGGCCAGGTAGCCGGAGCCGCCGATCGCCTCGAGCTCCTCGTTGCGATTCAACTCGTTGCCCAGGGTGATGACGTCGGGCGGCTCGTCCTTCTCGTAGACGCCGATCACGGCTCGGAAAATTTTTTGGTGGGCGCCTTTATAGAAATCCTCGGGCCGGAGCACGTCGATGATCTTGTGAACGGCCTCGGGGTCGATCAGCAAGGCGCCGAGGAGGGAAGCTTCGGCATCCAAAGCTTGGGGCGGAAGCTTGCGGGCCTCTTCGAAATCCGAGATTTTGGCGAAGCGCTCGGCCATCCGGTCTCGCTACACAAGTCGCGGCCTTGTCGCAAGAGGTCTTGTGGGGGCCCGGCTCAGGAGCTTGGTTTGTGCATAAAATAGCTTAGGTGATGGTCCGGGCTGCGTGGATTTTAGCGCTAACTTGGATCTTCTTGCCCGGTCGGGGAGCCCGGGGACTCCTCCTCACTTTTTTCCCCGGCCCTCAAGCCGGGCCGGGGAAAGCTTGGTCCATCGATGTCTATTGGATGCTTTAAGGTGATCGACGGCCCAAAAGCCGTTCGGAGGAGTCCCCGGGCTCCCCGACCTACCGTTGTGCTGATGCCAGGTCATCCTGAGCGGGGGCCCCAGTCGAACGCCGTCAGGTCCGAGAGAGACTGGGGGGAAGGATCTGCGACTGGCCAAGAGGCTAATGGACTCCAAAGCCCCTTCGTATCCTTGGAATTCCCTTAATTGGACGCGAAGAAAATGGGTCTTCCATAAAAACCTTGGTAGGTCGCAGATCCTTCGCTTCGCTCAGGATGACAGGCTTGCCGGCATAGTAGTAGCACAGTGGTAGGTCGGGGTCTGGGTGGGGATGCCTCTCTCAAAATATCTCTGCAGGAGGGAGGGCGTATGAAGGCCGAAAAATCCGACGGAGCCAAAAACTTAGGGGCTGACGAAGGAAGCCACTAAGTTTTATGGCGAAGCGGATTTTTCGGACTGAGTAGCCCGACCGGGCAGAATTTTGAGAGAGGCATCCCCACCCAGACCCCGACCGGGCAAAAAGACGAAAGTCGGCAGCATCGCGAGCTCCCTCTCCCGGCCTTCGGCCACCCTCTCCCGCAAGGGGAGAGGGAGATTACTTCTTCTCTTCGCGGATGACCCAAAGCTTGAAGGTCGCGCGAACCTCCGGGTGGAGCTTCACGGCGACGTCGAAGCCGCCGATGCTCTTGATCGGGGCCTCGAGCTCGATCAGGTGCTTGT
>DATEDP010000090.1 GCA_035281585.1 bacterium | reverse complement strand
CAGATCCAAGCCATGTACCGCGATTAGTTAGTTACCCCCCTTTGAAAAAGGGGGGCAGGGGGGATTTAAAAGCCGCTGCAAAGCAATCGGGTTTGATTTCTAGGCATTTTCTTCCAACGACCGCTTTAAATCCCCCTTAATCCCCCTTTTTCAAAGGGGGAAATCAATCCGTGCCTAGCAGGAGCAAGCGATAGCCGACGCCGGGCTCGGTGCGAATGAAGGCCTGGTCGGTTCCCCGCTCCAGCTTCCTCCGCAAATGACCGACATAAACCCGAAGGTATTGGGTGTGCTCGACCGCATTGGGCCCCCAAACCTGCTTGAGGATCTGACGATGGGTCACCGCCTTGCCGGCATGCTCCACCAAGAGCCGGAGAATCTCCCATTCGGTGGCGGTGAGCCGAACTTCCCTCGTCCCCACCTTGACGCTGCGAGCCGACAAGTCCACCTCCAAGTCTCCGCTTTGGAAGAGCGGCGACTCCGAGGCCGGAAGGCGATGGCGCTCGGCGACCCGGATCCGGGCCAGGAGCTCGGGCACGCTGAAAGGCTTGGTCAGGTAGTCGTCGGCGCCGCCGTCCAGCGCCCGGACCTTGTCTTCCTCGGCGTCGCGCACCGTCAGCACGATGACCGGAACCTTCGACCATTCGCGCAGCCGGCTCAAGACCTCGAAGCCCTCCATGTCCGGCAGGCCCAAGTCGAGGATGATCAAGTCGGGCCGAACCGCGATGGCTTGGGTGATGCCCTCGTTGCCGTTCACCGCCTCTTCCACCTTGAAGCCTTGGGCTTCGAGACTGACTTTCAGGAATTTGCGGATCGCGGCTTCGTCATCGACCACCAATATTTTCCGGGCGAGGCTCATGCTTCGGTCTCCCGCAGCGAATTGGGAACCGGCGGCAAGGGCAAGGCGATCGCGAACTCGGCTCCACCTCCCGGTCCGGGCCGGACCACGACGCGGCCGCCCTGGATCTCGACCAGGTTTTTGGCGATGGAGAGCCCCAAGCCCAAGCCGCCGCTGGGGCTGCCCGGCAAGCGGAAGAATTTTTCGAAAATGCGGTCCTGCAAATCGCCGGGCACTCCGGCCCCTTGGTCCCGAACCTTGAGCCAAGCCGCCTCGCCCTCGCGCTCGACTCGAACCGAGATCTGCGATCCGGCCGGCGAATAGGCGGCGGCGTTGAGCAAAAGGTTGGTGAGGGCATGCTCCAACAAATGAAAATCGCCTTCGAAGTACATCGAATCGGGCGGCGGCTGCCAATCGACATGATGCCGGCGCAGCGGCGCTTGGACTCGAAGCAAGGCGTCGGCCACCAATTCGGCCAAATCGAACCACTCCCGCTTGGGCTTGAGCATCCCCGATTCGAGCCGGGTCATATCGAGCAAGTTCTCGACCACCCGGTTGAGCCGGTCGACCGAGTCGACGATCTCTTCGCTCATCACCCGGCGGATCTCGGGGTCGGCCGAGGAAGCTTTCTGCTGAATGGCGGTGGCTGCGCCGAGGATGGCCGTCAGCGGGGTCCTCAGCTCGTGGGAGATCGAATTCAATAGGGTTTGATGGAGGCGTTCCGACTCCTGGAGCAGGCGGCCGCGGTTCCGCTCCTCGTCGAAATCCTCCTTGGCCAGGGCCACCGCGATCTGATTGGCGATGACGAAGAGCAGATTCTCCTGCTCCGGCGTCAGCTCGCGCATCGATCGCGGCCGGAACATCAGCACGCCGTACTTGCGGTCACCCAGCTTGAGCGAGATCGCCATCGCCGAGGACATCGGCAAGGTATCGGTCGACCAGCCCGCGACCTTGCCTTGATCGTAGGACCAAGCAGCCACCGCCCGCTCCTTCTCATCGATGGCCATTTCGCCATATGCCGGCTCGGCACCCTTGACGATATTGTCTTCGGTCAGGACCGCGCACTCGGCGTCGAAAAGCTCGGAGATGCGCTGCAGGGCGACCTCCAGCACCGCATCGACTCCCCGAGCCAGGGTCATGGCCTTGAGAATTTCATAAAGAATGTTGGTCTTCTCCTCGCGGAGCCGCAAGGCGCGCTGCTGGCGTTTCAGACGGAAGGTGAAGATGCCGGTCACCAAGGCCACCGCGAAATAGGTCAGGAAGAGCATCAAATCTTCGGGCGCGCTGATGTAGAAAGTGAAATGCGGTGGGATGAAGAAGTAGTTCCAAATGAGCGCGCTCAAGGTGGCGGCCAGCAGAGTCGGTCCCAAGGTCGCAAAAAGCCCTACCCCGATGACACCCAAGAGGAAGACGAAGCCGACGGCGCGGTAGCCCAGGATCGGATCGAGGAAGGCATTCAGGCCGGCGATCGCCAGGATGAAGAGCGTGACCTTGAGATAGGCCGACCAGCGGGCCTCGGCCCGGATCCTCGGGAAAAGGCTCAAGGGCCGGCGCTCGGCCTCGGGCTGCCGGATGATGTGGACGTCGATCCCGCGGGCTCCCCGAGCCAATCGGTCCACCAAGGAGCCGCCGCGGACCAGATCCTGCCAGAAGCGCCGCTCCGGCCGGCCGATCACGATCTGCACCACGCCCTTGGCCAGCGCCACTCGCTGGATCGCGGCGACGACATCGGCGTCTTGGGTGGTGACGACCTCGCCGCCCAGCTCCCGAGCCAATTCCAGGTTTTTGACCAAGCGATTTTGGTCGGCCTCGCTCAGGGTGTGGCCGGTATCCACGTAAAGCGCGACCCAGGAGGTGTCCATCTGGACGGCCATCCGCCGGGCCGCCCGGATCAACCGCTCCGAGAAGGGGCTGTGGCTCACCGCCACCATCAGCCGCTCGCCCGCCCCCCAAGGCCCTTCGGTCGGCCGCTCGGCGGCCAAGCCTTGGAGATCCTGATCGACCTTGTCGGCGGTGGCGCGCAGCGCAATCTCGCGCAGCGCCGTGAGGTTGCTCTCTTGGAAGAAGTGGTCTATCGCCCGGCCGGCCCGCTCGCCCGGATAAATCTTGCCTTCGCGCAAGCGCTTCAGCAGCTCATGGGGCGAAATGTCGATGAGCTCGATCTGGTCGGCCAAATCCAGCACCGAGTCCGGAACCGTTTCCCTCACGTTGACCGCCGTGATCAGCTGGACGACGTCGACCCGGCTCTCCAAGTGCTGGACGTTCATCGTCGAATAGACGTCGATCCCGGCCTCCATCAGCTCGATGACGTCTTGATAGCGCTTGGGATGGAGCGAGCCCGGGGCGTTGGTGTGAGCCAGCTCGTCGACCAGCACCAAGCGAGGCCGGCGGGCCAGGACCGCTTCCAGGTCCATCTCTTCCAACACGGTGCCGCGATATTCGATTTTTTTACGGGGCAAGACTTCGAGCCCGTGAAGCAGGACGGCGGTTTCGGCCCGGCCGTGGGTCTCGACCAAGCCGACCACGACGTCGAGGCCCGCTTTCTTTTGCTCCTGGGCCGCCCGGAGCATCGCGTAGGTCTTGCCGACGCCGGCCGACATCCCGAAAAAAAGGCGCAGCTTTCCCCGCTGGGTTTTAACCTCCTCTTTTCGAATTGCCGCCAGCAATTCATCGGGATTGGGCCGTGTCTTCTCCATTCAGGAGCTATTTTTCAAGGCTTGGCGTCCAAAGCCAAGTTTAATTCCAGCACATTGACGATCTTAGGGGGCGCGAAAAAGCCGCTGGGAGCAAAGGCTTGCCGATGGACCAGCGCTTGAACCTCCGACACCGGCAAGCGCCGGGCCGCGGCCACCCGCTCGGCTTGATAGAGAGCCCCCCCCTCGGTGATGTGGGGGTCGAGCCCACCGCCGGAGGCGGCGGCCAATTCAGCCGGCAGTGGCCGCTCGGGGCTTGCCCCGTACTCGGCGACGGTCTTCGCCGCCCGCTCGGTCAGATCCTTGCTGGTCGGCGACTTGTTGCTGCCGCCGGCGGCGGTAGCGTTGTAATCGACGGCCGAGGGCCGGGGCCAAAAGTAGCGTGGCTGAGTGAATTTCTGGGCGATCAATCGACTTCCGACCACCTTGCCCTCGGCGCCCAGGAGCAAAGAGCCTTGGGCGGTATCCGGCGCCGCCAATTTGGCGAAGGCCAGGATCAGCGCGGTGTAGCCGGCCACGACGACGAGCAAGGTGACGAGGGTCAGACGAAGGCTGGCAATGAGCGATTTCATATCTACCTCATGAATTGCAAATGCTCGGCGATCGGCCCCAAGGCCGCGGCCGGGAAGAAAGTCAAGGCTCCGACGAAGAGGATGGTGGCCAAGAGCATGATCCCGAAAGTCCCGTCCTCGACGCCCAAGGTGCCGGCCGATTCGGCGGCGGGCCGCTTCGCCGCCAAGGAGCCGGCGATCGCCAAGGGCAGGATGATCGGAATGAAGCGGGCCAGGAGCATGATGAGACCGGTCGCGACGTTCCAGGGAACGGTGTTGTCGCCCAAGCCCTCGAAGCCCGAGCCGTTGTTGGCCGTGGCCGAGCTGAACTCGTAGAGGATCTCGCTGAAGCCGTGGGACCCGACGTTGTTCAGGGTCTGGGCGCCCCAATCGGTCGCGGCGAAGAGCGCCACCGGGGCCAGGATGAACAAGGCATGGGAGAAGAGAGCCAGCACCGCCAGCTTGACCTCCCCGGCCTCGACCCGCCGGCCCAGGTATTCGGGGGTCTTGCCGACCATCATGCCGGCGACGAAGACGCCGAGGACGATGTAGATGAACATGTTGATGAAGCCGACGCCGACCCCGCCGAAATCCTCGTTGAGCCACATCCCGATCATCGGCATCAGCCCGGTCATCGGATTGAGGCTGTCATGCATCGCGTTGACCGAGCCGTTGCTGGTTGAAGTCGTCAGCACCGCCCAAAGCGGCCCGGCCGCGGCGCCGAAGCGCAGCTCCTTGCCCTCGAGGTTGCCTTGGTTCTTCTCGATGGCCAAGCTCGAGAAGGCCCGGGTCGGCTCCGATTCGTAATGGACCGCGCCGGCAATCCGCACCGACATCAGAGCCAACATGACCAGGAAAACCACCGTGGCATGGCGCATCCGCTTCACGATCCAGCCGAACATCCAGACGCAGGCCATCGGGATGAGGACGATCGAAACCGTCGAGAGCCCGTTGGTCCAAAAGCTGGGGTTCTCCAGCGGATGGGTGCTGTTGGGCCCGAAGAAGCCGCCGCCGTTGGTGCCGAGCTGCTTGATCGCGACGAAGGCCGCCACCGGCCCCCGGGCGATCACTTGCTCAAGGCCTTCGAGGGTCGCAGCCTTGGCCACGCCGTCCAAGGTCATCGGCAGGCCGCCGAGCACGAAGAGAGCCGCGACGACCATGGCCGCCGGCAGTAAAACCAAGAAGGTCGCGCGCTGGAGGTCGACGAAGAAATTTCCCATCTCCTGGCGGCCGGCCAAGCCCCGGGCCAGCGCGGCCAAGGCCGCCAAGCCGGTGGCCGGGGTGACGAACTGCAGCCACATCAGGGCGAAGAGCTGGGAGAAATAGCTCATCGCGACTTCGCCGGAGTAGTGCTGGAGATTGGTGTTGGTGACGAAGGAGGCCGTGGTGCTGAAAATCAGGCTGGCCTCGATCGGCCCCTTGCCGTCGGGATTGAGCGGCAAGTAGGGTTGCAAGGCCAGGAAAGCGAAGCTCACCAAGAAGATCACCAGGTTGAAGACCAGCAGCGACAGGACGTACTGCTTCCAATTCTGTTGCCGGCGGGTGAAGCTCCCGCCCAAGCCATGGAAGAGGCGATCGAGCTTGGCGGCCAAGCCGCCGTCCGAGGGCTCCGGATCCATGGCCCACTTCATGTAGCGGCCCAGCGGCCAGGAGAGCAAAGCGCTGAGGCCGAGGATAAGCGCGATCAAAACGATGGCTTGTAAATTCATATCAGCCCCAATCCGACCAGCATCAGGTCGATGAGCTTGATCCCGAGAAAAGGCACCGCCACTCCGCCCAGCCCGTAAATCAAGAGGTTCCGCCGCAGCACCGCAGCCGCCCCGGCCGGGCGATAGGCGACGCCTTTCAAGGCCAGCGGAATAAGGACGACGATGATCAAGGCGTTGAAGATCACCGCGCTCAGGATCGCCGACTTGTCCGAATGCAGGCCCATGATGTTCAGGGCCGCCAGCGGCCCGGCCTTGCCGGGCTCGGCATAGACCATGGCGAACATCGCCGGCAGGATCGCGAAGTACTTGGCGACGTCGTTGGACAGGCTGAAGGTGGTCAGCGCGCCGCGGGTCATGATGAGCTGCTTGCCGATCTCGACCACCTCCATCAGCTTGGTCGGATTGCTGTCGAGGTCGACCATGTTGCCGGCCTCGCGGGCGGCCTGGGTCCCGGTGTTCATGGCCACGCCGACGTCGGCTTGGGCCAGCGCCGGCGCGTCGTTGGTGCCGTCGCCGGTCATCGCGACGAGGTGGCCCTTGGCCTGCTCTTCCCGGATCCGCCGCAGCTTGTCCTCGGGCGTGGCTTGGGCCATGAAGTCGTCGACTCCGGCCTCGGCCGCGATGGCCGCCGCGGTGAGCGGATTGTCGCCGGTGATCATGACGGTCCGGATTCCCATTCGGCGCAACTGGGCGAAGCGCTCCTTGATTCCGCCCTTGACCACGTCCTTGAGCTGAACGACGCCCAAGACCTCCTGGTTCTCGGCCACCACCAGCGGCGTGCCGCCGCTGCGCGAGACTTCCTCCACCGATTGCTCGATCGCCTTGGGGAAAACGCCGCCCAATGATTCAACGTGGCGCTTCATGGCCTCGGCCGCGCCTTTGCGGATGATTCGAGCCGGCTGGCCGGCGAGCGGCGGGAAGTCGACCCCGCTCATCCGGGTCTGGGCGGTGAAAGGCACGAAGACCGCGTGGGGCTCGGCCACTTCGCGGCCGCGCAAGCCGAATTGCTGCTTGGCCAGGACCGCGATGCTCCGCCCCTCGGGAGTCTCGTCGGCCAACGAAGCGAGCTGGGCCGCGTCGGCCAGCCGCACCGGCGCGATGCCTGGCACCGGCAAGAAAGCGGTGGCCATCCGGTTGCCGAGAGTGATGGTTCCGGTCTTGTCGAGCAGCAGGACGTCGACGTCGCCGGAGGCCTCGACCGCCTTGCCGCTGGTGGCCATCACGTTGTGCCGAATCAGGCGGTCGATGCCGCTGATGCCGATGGCGCTGAGCAGTCCGCCGATGGTCGTCGGGATCAGGCAGACCAGGAGGGCGATCAAGACCGGAATGGTGAAATCCGCCGAAAAATAGATGCCGAAGGGCTTCAGGGTCACGGTGACCAGCAAAAAGATGAGGGTCAGGGCGGCCAAGAGGATGGTCAATGCGATCTCGTTCGGCGTCTTTTGGCGTTTGGCACCTTCGACCATCGCGATCATTCGGTCGAGGAAGCCCTGGCCCTTCTCCATCGTGACGCGGACCACGATGCGGTCGCTGATCACCCGGGTCCCGCCGGTGACGGCGCTGCGGTCGCCGCCGCTCTCGCGGATGACCGGCGCCGATTCGCCGGTGATGGCGGCCTCGTCGACCGTCGCGATGCCCTCGAGGACCTCGCCGTCGGCCGGAATGGTGTCGCCGGCCTCGCAGACCACGACGTCGCCCTTTTGCAACATCGGCGCCGGCACCCGCTCTTCCCGGCCGTCGACCAGGCGCCGGGCTATCGTGTCCTTGCGGGACTTGCGCAGGCTGTCGGCCTGGGCCTTGCCGCGGCCTTCGGCCATGGCCTCGGCGAAATTGGCGAAAAGAACCGTGAACCAAAGCCAGACCGCCAAGTGAGCGACGAAGCCCCGATTCCCCGGCGAGGTGAAAATCGCGCCGGTGGTCAAAACGGCTCCGACCAGCGTGACGAACATCACCGGATTCCTGAGCATCAGCCGCGGATCCAGCTTCTTGAAGGAATTGGCGACCGCGGGGCCGACCAGGTTCCAGGCGAAAAGCGAGGCGGGTTTATTCGTGGTCATAGAGATCTCCGAGCGGCTTAGAACTTATCGGGCCGCAGCACGGCGATGAAGAGGTAGACGAAGAGCAGCAAGGCGATGATTCCAACGGCGGCGGTTTCCATGGACGTCTTTTCCTTTCGAGCCTGAAGCTAAGGCAAGGCGCGTAAAGCCGGCGTAAATTACAGCCCAAGGCTTGTAAAAAATTGATAAAAAAATCGGGAATTAATTAACGCCGCCGGACTTGCGGAAGGATGAGGCGGAAGGTGGTGCCGCGGCCGAGCTCGCTTTCGACCTCGATCTTGCCCCGGTGAACCCGCACGACGACCAAATGGACGTTGGCCAAGCCCATGCCGGTGCCGCCGGAATGCTCCTTGGTCGTGAAATGGGGCTCGAAAATGTGGGGCAAATTCTCGGGCGCGATGCCGGTCCCGGTGTCCTCGACCTCGATGGTGACCAAGCCGTTGTTGGCCGAAGTCCGGACTCGAAGGAAACCGCCGTTGGGCATGGCGTGGCAGGCGTTGATGCAGAGATTCAAGATCGCGCTCATGAGCGGGCCTTGCTCGCCGAACATGATCGGAGGCTCTTGGCTAAAGTCGGTGACCAATTTGATCCCGGAGCGCTCGCGCATCGATTCGTTGTAGCGCAGGGCTTTTTCGAGCAAGGGCTGGATCGGAATGAGGCGGACGTCGCTTCTTCCACTCAGCATCTGCCGGCTTTCGCGGAAAGTCTCGACGGTGTTGCTGAGCAGGTCGCCCAGCTCGCGAATGCCGCTGAGCAGAGTGGCCATCGAGGAACGGAAAGAGATCGGGGATTCCGAATCCGAAAAACGGCCCGTCGCCTGAAAACGGCTCGGGGCGCCGGGCGGAATCGTCGCTCGATCGTGGACCGGCGGCCGCTCGCTGACCGGCTCCGACCGCTCGAGCATGTTCTCGATATTCCGCTCATGCAGGTAAGCCGAGGCCACCATGTTGCCGACGTCATGGACCAAGCCTTCGGCGAGACTGGCCCGCAATTCCGCGAGACCGGCCGTTTCCTGCAGCTGCCGCAGCTCGGTGCGGTCGGAGAAGTGATGCATCTGATAGCCTTCGCTTCCCTCGATCGGCTGGGATCGAATGTTCCAATAGCCGACATCTTTGCCGCGGCGGGAAAAAGCGAAAATGCCCTCTTCGCCCTCGAGCGGCCGGAAATAATCCGAGATCCTGCCCTCCAGCCATTCCAAAGGCGTTTGCTCGACCAACTCCCGCGCCATTCGGTTCATATAGATCAATCGTCCGACCATATCGGTCACCATGATCGGATCCGCCAAATCTTCCATCATGTTGCGGAACTTGAAAGGTGCTTCGGCGATGCTGGACTGGGGCCGCGCTTCGCCGGCGGCTCGGGGATCGCTCAAGGGACGATGCTTGGGAAGCTCGCCCATCATCGAAACCTGGATCGGTTCCGGCCGCCAAGACTTCCCGCTGATGGCGAAGCCAGCGGCGACCCGCGGCGCAATTTCGAGCCGGGGCCAAGAAAAGCGCGGCCCCGACAGGTCTTGGCTGCGGCTCTCGGCCGCTTGAATCGCCCGGGCGAAGGCCCGCGGTTGAACTTCGTGAAAAATTCGGCCGGCGACGTTGAAGTGCAGCAGCGTCAAAAGCGATTCGCTGAAATTTCCGGCGAGGTCGGAGGCCGGTCTCAGTCCCAAGCGAGCCTCGAAGTCGTGGGCCAGCATCAAGCTGCCGAGCATCGCGCTTTGCTGCAGGGCCGGACCCGAGAAGGGAACGGCTCCGCTCCAACGCAAGGATTGGCTGGCGGCCGGCAGGCCGTGGACTGTCTCGAGGGCCCGCCGGGCTCCGTAGCCCGCGGCCCGCATCAGCCCCAAGGTGATGGCGGTGCTGGCCAGCTCCCGCCCCACACTTTGCCGGCTCCACTCCAACCGCTCGCCCATCAAGGCTCGAACGCCGCGGCTCCCGAAAGTCAGGGCCGGAACCTCGGCGGCCCAACCGGCGACGCCGCCGGCGAAGCGGGCCCCGAAGCCTCGGGTGAAAAATCCAGCCGGCGCGACGCCGAGCCGGCTCAGGGCCAGGAGGCGGGCGCCTTGAAAAGCTCCGGCGCCGAAAGCGAATCCGGCCAAGGTCGCCGGATGCATGGCTTCGTGGAAAAAATTTTGGAGGTGATGCTCGACCTTTTGGCCGACGTTGCCCTGGCCTTGGAAAGCGGCCAGCTGACCCGAGATGCGCCGGCGCAAAGTTTCGGGCACCGACGTGTTTTCGGCCAGGCGGTGAAGAGCCGGAAAGACTCGGGCGGCGCTTTCGGCCCGGCCGGCCTGCATTTGCCGAGCCGCCAAATTCAGCAGCCCTTCGGCCAAAAGCTCCGGATCCCGCTCCCGGTCGAGCGAGCGCAGCTCGCGGCCCAAGGCGGCATTGGCTCCGCCGGCCGGCAAATTTTCAATGATTCCGGATAATAGGGAGCTGTGGCCAATCCCCACCAGTGGAGAAGGAACCGGGCGCAAGATGCCAGACGAGAGTGCTGCCGGAGCCATTCTGCTTTCCTCGAAAATTGTGGCGAATCCCTATGGGGCGTATTATCTCCAGAACGCGGTGGGAGTTGTCTAGTTTTTTCATAGGGTTTTACGATATATCCACAGCAAGGAAACGGCTTCATGCAGGACCGTCTGCTCACACTTTTGCGAAAATACAATGTCGCGGGCCCGCGCTACACCAGCTACCCGACCGTGCCGGCCTGGGTCGAAGGCCTCAAGCCCGAGGACTACCGGGCCAGCCTCCGGAGCTTGAAGGCCGGCGAAACCCTTTCGCTCTATTTCCACCTTCCCTTCTGCGAAAAGCTCTGCCACTTCTGCGGTTGCATGCAGGTGATCACCTCGGATCACTCCCGCTCCCGGCCCTACGTCAACCGAGTCTTGGCCGAGGTCGACCGGGTGGCGGCGGCCCTGCCCTCCGACGTCGGCGAAGTCCGCCAAATTCATTTCGGCGGCGGCACTCCCAATTTTCTTCAGCCGGAGGAATTGTCGGAGATCGCGGCCGCGATCCGGGAGAGCTTCGGAGTTTCGGCCGCGGCCGAATGGGCGATCGAGATGCATCCCCGGACCAGCACCCCGGCCTTCTGCGAAAACCTGGCGAAGCTCGGCTTCAATCGGATCTCGCTCGGGGTTCAGGATTTCGATCCCAAGGTTCAAGCCCTGATCAACCGCTTCCAGACTTATGAGATGACGGCCGAGATGGTGACGCTGCTGCGCCGGCTCGGCTTCGACTCCTTCAATTTCGACCTGATCTACGGGCTGCCCGGCCAAGGCATGGCGGAGTGGCGGCGAACCTTGGCCCAAGTGCTGGAGCTCAGGCCCAATCGGCTCGCGGTCTACAGCTACGCTCACGTCCCGTGGAAGAGCCCGGTCCAGCGCTCCTTCAAGGATTCGGACCTGCCGCCGCCCGAGCTCAAGCTCGAGCTCTTCAAGCTGGCCTACCAAACCTTCCTCGCCTCCGGCTACCGCTCGATCGGCATGGACCACTTCGCCTTGGCCGAGGACGAGCTGAGCCGGGCCTCCGAGGACGGAAGCCTCCACCGCAATTTCATGGGCTACTCGACCAAGGCCGACGCCCACCAGATCGGCTTCGGGGTCAGCGCCATCTCCTTCGTCGGCGGAAATTATTTCCAGAACCTCAAGGAGCTGCCGGCCTACGAAGCCGCCATCGATTCGGGCGAGCTGGCCAGCTTCCGCGGCTTCCTGCTGAGCCGCGACGACTTGATCCGGCGCGACTTGGTGACTCGGATCATGTGTCTCGGCCGGGTCGATACCGCCGACTTCGGGCGGAAGTGGGGCTTGGTTTTCGATGAATATTTCGCCGAGGATTTGAAAAGCCTCGAAGGGCTGGCCGGCGACGGCCTGGTCGAGGTCTCGCCCCGGGCTTTGACGGTGAAGGGCGAGGGCTTTCTCTTCCTGCGGAACATCGCGATGAGCTTCGACCGCTACTTGCCGGCGATCCAAGGCCAGGCCAAGAACCCGACCTTTTCGAAAACCGTCTAATTGTCATCCTGAGCGGGTCCTTGTCATCCTGAGCGAAGCGAAGGATCTGCGACCCACCAAGAAAAAAGGAAATCTGTAGCCCCTTCGCTCTCTACGAACTCCCACCTGATGACCGAAGGGGAGGAGTCTTTCCAAGAACCTTGGCCTTCGCAGATCCTTCGCTTCGCTCAGGATGACCTGGAATTTACGCTTGTTCTTGCGCGAACCTTGGCCTAAGCCCAAGAGCGATGCTCTATCTCTGGGTCAAGGCCTTCCACCTCATCTTCATGGTCGCCTGGTTCGCCGGCCTCTTCTACATCTTCCGGCTCTTCGTCTATCACCGCCAATTCCACGATCAGGAGAACATGCGCCGGGCCTATGCCGTGATGGAGCGCAAGCTGCTCTACGTCATCATGCATCCGGCGATGCTCCTGACTCTGCTCTTGGGGATCCTGCTCATCGCGATGAATCCCTCGGTCTTGCGGGCGCCTTGGTTCCATGTGAAGCTGACCGCGGTGGCCGGCTTGATCGCCTACCAAGTCTTCGCCGGGATCGTGGCCAAACGATTCGCCCGCGGCGACTTCTTCCTCTCGGAGCGGGCCTGCCGCTTCATCAATGAAGTCCCGACCCTGCTGCTTTTTTTGATCGTGATCATGGTCGTGGTGAAACCTTGGAGCTAGGATGATTGGCGTCCTCCTGATCAACCTCGGAACTCCGGCCGTGCCGACGCCCTCGGCGGTCCGCCGTTACCTCCGGCAATTCCTCTCCGATCCGCTGGTCATCGACATCAATCCGGTGGCCCGCTGGCTGCTGGTGAATTTCATCATCGCGCCTTTCCGCTCGCCGAAGTCGGCCAAAGCCTACCGGAAGATCTGGACCGGCCACGGCTCGCCCCTGCTCTTCAACACCCGCAGCTTGGGCCGGGCGGTCGCCGAAAGGCTGGGACCGGATTTCGCCGTCGAGATCGGCATGCGCTACGGCGAGCCTTCGATCGAATCGGCTTTGCGGCATCTGCTCGAGCGCGGCGTCAAGGAGATCCGGGTCTTCCCGCTATATCCCCAGTACTCCAGCTCCGCGACCGGTTCGAGCCAGGCCGAGGTCTTTCGGATCGCCAAAAAGTGGGGAAACCCGGTTCCACTGCGCTTCCTCATGCCCTTTTTCGATCATCCCGGCTTCGTCCACGCCTTCGCCGAGATCGGCCGGCCCCAGTTGGAGAGCTTCCGGCCGGATCACGTGCTGTTCAGCTTCCACGGGCTGCCCGAAAGGCAAATCGAAAAAATCGACCTCGGCGGCAACCACTGCCTGAAATCGCCGGACTGCTGCGACAAGATCATTCCGGCCAACGGCCTTTGCTACCGGGCCCATAGCTTCGCCAGCGCCCGGGCCATCGCCGCCGAGCTTCAGCTGGCTCCCGAAAAATTCAGCGTCAGTTTTCAATCCCGGCTCGGCCGCACGCCCTGGATCAAGCCTTACACCGATTTCGTGATTCCGGAGCTGATCGCCGCCGGCAAGAAGCGGATCGCGGTCTATTGCCCCTCCTTCGTCGCCGATTGCCTGGAGACTTTGGAAGAGATCGGCATCCGGGCCAAGGAGCAGGCCCAAGGCCTCGGCGGGGACCTTCGGCTCATCACTTCGCTCAATGCCGAGCCGGTATGGGTCGAAGCGGTGAGCGAGATGGTGCGGGGGGCCCATGAATAGACTCGACGGCCTTACCCTGAACATCGAGCTGACCCTGATCAGCATCATCCAGGGCGTCACCCTCTTTTTCCTCGTCGACAGCTCGCGAGCCATTTTGCTGGGGGAGCAATATTTCTTCTGGCCCTACGTCGCCACCGGCCTGGTGATCATTTTTCTCTTCTGGTCGCGGGCCATCATCCATACCTTGACGATCATTCGGTGGCCGATGGACTTTGGCCATACCTTCATCTACATCGTCACGGCCTTCATCCAGGCCATCGCCTTTACCCAAGTCTCCAGACCCTCCCACTGGTTCGCGCTCTTCGCGGTCTTGGCGATCTTCATTTGGAGCTTGTTCTTCTGGGATCTGAAAATGATCGAGCGGACCGTCCCTCGCCTCCGCTCGCCGTCGACCCTGGCGCTATTCAATGCGGCGAAACGTTCGCAGCAAAGGAATGTCCGCTACGTCCTGCCCTTCAGCTTCACTTTCAACGTTGCCGCCTACTTGGTCATCTCGCGCTGGCCCGAGATTTTCATCGCTCGGCACTGGCACCTCGCCTTTATCGGCTTCCAATTCACGGCGGCCTCGATCTATCTGGTCGAAGGAATCCACTTCTTCAAACAGACCCTGCACCATTTTCAAGACGCTGAAGAGCCCTGATTTTCCCCCTTTGAAAAAGGGGGATTAAGGGGGATTTAAAGCGGTCGCTGGAAGAAAGAGCCTGAAATCGAGCTCGATTGCTTTGCAACGGCTTTTAAATCCCCCCTGCCCCCCTTTTTCAAAGGGGGGTGGAAATCTTCAATGATCCGACAAAAAGTCGAGCGTCGCCGACCAGAAGGGACTGGCCGGGCCGTCGTTCGAGATGTCGAAGCGCATCAGGTGGGACACGCCGGTCAAGGTGACGAGCTCGGCCTCGCCACCGCCGGTCGCTCCGTAAACCGCGACCTGCTCGGCGGTGCCGGCCTCGCTGCCCGCCGGATCGGGCGAGCCTTGAATGAAGAGCGCGTCGGCTCGGGCCGGCTCGGCGGCTTGAATCGGCGCTTCAAGAGTGAAGCCGATGGCCGGATCGAAGCTAAAGGGAATCGCCGCCAGCTCCAGGAAAACCCCGGTGGGGATGGCCCCCGGCGGCGGCCCCACGATCGAATCGATCGCCGCCGCCAAAACGTCCGGATAAGTTGGTCCGAAGAAGGGCGGAAAAGCAGCCGGATCGCTCGGCAAATAGGGGATCGACGCGACGAAGGCACGGAAGCCCGGATCGAAGAGCATGCCCGAGGCCAGGCCAAAGATCCGGTAGAACGGCGTCGAGATGACGACCGAGCGGACGTCGTGGCGGCGGGCCAGCACCAAGGCGACGTTGTTGCCCAATCCGGTTTCGCCGTAGACGTCCCACTTCGGGATCCCTAAGATCGTCGCGACCGGCCGGGCCACCGCCGCCACCGAGAAGGCGGTGTCATTGCTGTCCACGCCTTGGCCGACTTCAGGATGGAAGGAACTTCCGGTTCCCAGACCGTCAACCACCAAGGGGCAGTAGCCGGCCTTGGCGAACAGCCGTGCCGCATTGAAGCCTTCGCGGCCCGGAATGGAAATTTCGTAATAACCACCGCCATTGGCAAGGCTGCCTTGAACCAGCGCCACCAAACGGCGATCCTGCTTCAGCAGGCACTCCGCGCTTAAGTAGAGCCGCGCCGCCACCGCGCCCTGGCTCGTCGGGATGTTCAGGGACACTTTCACCATCCCGTCGCCCACCGAAACTCCGTCGAGCAGGCCCAAGTTTTTGGCGTCGGCGCTCTCGCCACCGAGCGCCACCGCTTCAGCTTGGTGGATTTGCTCTTCCAAGGAAGTTTCAGAAATGCCGATTTGATTTCCGCCACAGGCTCCCAGGCAGAGGAGTGCGACGACCATGAACAGCTTTTTCATAGCTCACCTCGAGATTTGAATGGATTGAACCTTGCCTAGGAGAAACGTATCAAGACGTTGCGAGCCCCTATACCGCCAGACACCCTAACCCTAAGCACCTACGTTTTGGCGTAATACTAACGAATGAAATGAAATTAGCCAAGAGGCCAAGCGTGAACAAAGTTGACCAAGGTCAACACGTTCTCGACCGGCGTTTCCGGCAAGATGCCGTGACCCAGATTGAAGATGTAGCCGGGACGCGAGCCGACCGCGGCCAAGAGGCGCTCGGCTTCGGCGCGGATCGCCTCGGGCTTGGCGAATAAAAGCACCGGATCGAAATTTCCCTGGACCGCGACCGAACCCAGCCGGTCCCAGGTCGATGCGATATCCACTCGCCAATCGAGGCCGATGACGTCGCCGCCGGCTTCCTTCATGAGCTCCAAGAGCGTCGCGGTGTCGGTGCCGAAGTGAATGGTCGGAACCCCCGCCGGCAGTTCCGAAAACAGCCGCTTCATGTGGGGCAGGACGAATTCGCGGTAAGACTCGGGCCCGAGGCAGCCGACCCAGCTGTCGAAGACCTGCAGGATTTGGCAGCCGGCGGCGACTTGGGCCTTCAAATAGGCGACCGACGCGGTGGTGATCTTCTCCATCAGCCGATGCCAAGCCGCCGGATCTTCCCGCATCAGGACCTTGGTCGGGATGTAATTGCGTGAGCCCTTGCCCTCGATCATGTAGGCGGCGACGGTGAAGGGCGCGCCGCAGAAGCCGATCAAGGGCAGCTTGGGGCTCATTTCCCGGCGAACCCGGCGGATCGCCTCCAAGACGAAGCCGAGGCCGGCCTCGGGGTCCACCGGCTTCAATTGATCGATGTCGGCGGCGCTGCGGACCGGCCGGCCGATCACCGGCCCCAGGCTTTCCTTGAATTCCAGCGGCACCCCCATCGGCTCGACCAAGAGCAGGATGTCGGCGAAGATGATCGCGGCGTCGACGCCGAGCCGCTCGGCGGCGTCCAGCGTCACTTGGGCCGCCAGCTCCGGCGTCTTGCAGAGCGTCAGGAAATCGACCCCGCCGCGGACCCGCTGGTACTCGGCCATGTAGCGGCCGGCTTGGCGCATCAACCAAACCGGAATCCGATCGACCGGCTCCCGGCGGCAAGCTTTCATCATCCGCGAATTTTGCAACTCGGAGGCCGCCGGGAGCCTCGGCGTCGCGATTCGAATCCAGGAATCGGCCGCCCGGGCCCGCTTGCGCTCCACGATTTCGCCGGCGACGCCGGCCATCTGCTCGACCAAGTCGGCCATCTTGTTGGGACTGGCCTCATAGTCGGCGAAGAGCTGAGTCTCGCTCAGGGCCTCGCTGGTGGTCGGGCCGATCGAGCCGAGGGCGACGCGATGGAGGGCCCGGCGCAGTGGCAGCTCTTTTTCGGCCGCGATCTGCAAGAGGTGATAAACCTGAGCCATATTGGTGAAAAGCAGGACGTCGATCTCCCCGGCCAGGATCTTGTCGAGCCCGGCTTTCAGCGGCGCCAGATCCTCGGGCAAGCCCCAGCGGTAAACTTGCAGGGTGCGAAGCTGGGCGCCGCGGGCCTTCAGCTCTTCGAGGAAAGTCTGGTTCGAAACGCCGTACTCGACCACCGCGATCCTTTGGCCGGCGATCATGGATTCTTCTTGGAGGATCGTCAGGATCTCGTGCCAGGTGTTGGGCTCGGGCACGGTGACCGCGACCGGGATCTTGTTGATCCGGCAGACCGAAAGCGGCTTGGGCCCCCGCACCACGACTTTGGCCTTGGCCAGGCCGGCGAGAACCCGCTCCTTGGGCCAGCGGCTGTCGAGAATGGCGAGCAAGGCCTTGAGCCCGACACCGGTCATCAAGATCAGCAGGTCGAATTTCCCGGCCTCGAGCTCCTCGAAGAAGCGGAAAGCGTCCTCGTTGTCTTCCAACGGAACTTCGCGCATCGAAGGGGCGCTGAAGGCGAGGCCGCCGGCCCGCTCGACCAGCTTGCGCATCGGCTCGGCCATCCGGCTCTCCAGCGAGAGGACCCGGAGGCCGGCGAAGTTTTTATCTGAATTCGGCATATACATGTAGGGGCGACCCTCGCGGTCGCCCCATCTACCCAACAATGTCCGTGCCCAAGGCGGGGGCAAGGGCCCGCCCCTACAACGATCTCCCCACCAGCTCGATCAAGGGCTTCAGCTTCGCCATCATCGCCGAGAACATCTCCAAGGTCAGCGACTGGGCGCCGTCGCTCAAGGCGGTCTCGGGGGTGGGATGGACTTCGACCATCAAGCCGTCGGCGCCGACCGCGGCCGCGGCCATCGCCATCGGCGGCACATAGTCGCGGACGCCGGTGCCGTGGGAGGGATCGATGATCACCGGCAAATGAGTCTGCTCGCGGAGCACCGGCACCGCGCTTAAGTCGAGGGTGTTGCGGGTCGCGGTCTCGAAGGTCCGGATGCCGCGCTCGCAGAGGATCACGTCGCGATTGCCTTCCGACAGGATGTACTCGGCGCTCATCAGCCATTCCTTGATCGTCGTCGACATGCCGCGCTTGAGCAGGACCGGCTTCTTGGCCTGGCCCAGCTCCTTGAGCAGGGCGAAATTCTGGACGTTGCGGGCGCCGACCTGAAGGATGTCGGCCGAGCGCTCGACCCTCTCGACATCGCGCTGGCTCATGACCTCGGTGACCAGCGGCAAGCCGGTCTCGGCCTTGGCAATCTCCAAGAGCCGCAGCCCCTCCTCGGCCAAGCCCTGGAAGTCGTAGGGCGAGGTCCGGGGCTTGTAGGCGCCGCCCCGCAGGATTTGGGCGCCGGCGGCTTTGACCGATTGGGCGGTCTTGACGATCTGGGCCTCGCTCTCGACGCTGCAAGGCCCGGCCATGACCGCAAAGGTTCCCGGCCCGATCTTCAAGGAGCCGACTTTGACCGCGGTCGGCTTGGGGTGAAGCTCCCGGCCGGCCAGCTTGTAGGGCTTGGAGATGGGGATCACCGCCTCGACCCCGGCGTGGGTTTGGAGGGCCATCAGGTCCAGCTTCTTCTTTTCATGGCCGATCGCGCCGATGACGTCGCGGTCCTGGCCGTGGATGACGTGGGACTTGAAGCCCATTTCCTCGATTCGCTTGATGACCGCCTTTTCCTGCTCGGGGGTGGCGTCGGTTTTCATCACGATGATCACGATTGTCTCCGCTCAATAGATGGTCTAGAAGCATATCCATGCGGCTGAAGAAAGAACAAATCCAAAAAATCGCGGCCCGGGTCTTCAGCGAGCTCAAGGCCAAGAATCTGCTGATCCTCAAGGCCGAGCCCGAGGCGATCCAGGCCAAGATCGAGCAAGTGATGATCGCCAACTTCCAGGCCGAGGACAAGCTCGACGAGGAGGCCAAGCGGCTCTTCGACCAGTTCAAGTCCAAGCTTCCGCCCGGCGGAGTCAATGAACAAGAGGCCCTGCAGAAGATCCGCAAGCAATTGGCTAAGGATCGAAAATTTGTCTTATGAAAGGCGGGGCTAAAGCCCCTGGCTACGGGATCACGTAGCAAGGGGCTTTAGCCCCGTTTCCCTAATTTATGAAACTCTCCGAAGACCGCATCTCCCACCTCGCCCACTTGGTTTGGGACGCCCTTTATAATGATAATCTGGCCGACTACAGCAACGACGAGGACGCCCTCAAGTGCATCAAGCGGGCGATGACCGACTACCTCCAGACCGACGACCAGATCGACGACGCGGCCCGCAAAACCATCGCTTCGCTGAAGCGCGGGGTCCAGGAGGGATCCCGGGAATGGGACATCCTCTACCGGAAGTATTATGAGGAAGAGGCCAACCGCCGCCGCTTCTAAGTCCTGGAAATTTTATCCACATCTCTTGACAGCCTCGGCCTGAAATTTATATGAACCCCAGTCCTTGGCACTCGTTCACTTGGAGTGCTAACGACCGTTTGGAATAATATTTTTTAATATTTTCATATATTTAGCATAGGAGGACCCATGCCAAAGAAGCTCAATATCCGTCCTTTGAGGGATCGGATCATCGTAAAACGTTTAGACGAGGCCAAAAAAACCAAGGGCGGTTTGTTCATTCCCGACTCCGCCAAAGAGAAGCCGCAGGAAGCCGAAGTCGTTGCCGTCGGCAGCGGCCGGATCGACGACACCGGCAAGGTCATCCCGATCGACCTCAAGGTCGGCGACAAGGTTCTGTTCAGCAAGTACTCCGGGACCGAGATCAAGGTCGACGACGAGGAGTATCTCATCCTGCAAGAGAGCGACATCCAAGCGGTGGTTCTCTAATTTAAATTTTTCAAAGGAGATTTCAAAATGGCTAAGATTATCGCTTTCGAAGAAAACGCCCGAAACAAGATCCTCGCCGGCGTCAACGTCCTGGCCGACGCCGTCAAGGTCACGCTGGGCCCCAAGGGCCGCAACGTCGTCCTCGAGAAGAGCTTCGGCTCCCCCACCATCACCAAGGACGGCGTTTCGGTCGCCAAGGAAATCGAGCTCGAAGACAAGTTCGAGAACATGGGCGCCCAAATGGTCAAGGAAGTCGCCAGCAAGACCAGCGACGTCGCCGGCGACGGCACCACCACCGCCACCGTCCTGGCCCAATCGATCTTCCGCGAAGGTGCCAAGATGGTCGCCGCCGGCCTCGATCCGATGGCGCTGAAGCGCGGCATCGAGAAGGCCGTCACGATCTGCATCGACGAGCTCAAGAAGCTCAGCAAATCGACCAAGGACCGCAAGGAGATCGCCCAGGTCGGAACCATCTCGGCCAACAACGACAAGACCATCGGCGACATCATCGCCGAGGCCATGGATAAGGTCGGCAAGGAAGGCGTGATCACGGTCGAGGAAGCCAAGGGCATGGAAACCACCTTGGACGTCGTCGAAGGCATGCAGTTCGACCGCGGCTACCTCTCGCCCTACTTCGTGACCGATCCCGAGCGGATGGAAGCGGTCCTCGAAAATCCCTACATCCTGATCCACGAGAAGAAGATCAGCTCGATGAAAGAGCTGCTCCCGGTCCTCGAGCAGATCGCCAAGCTGGGTCGCCCGCTGGTGATCATCGCCGAAGAGGTCGAGGGCGAGGCTCTCGCGACCCTGGTCGTCAACAAGCTGCGCGGCACTCTCCAAGTCGCGGCCGTCAAGGCCCCGGGCTTCGGCGACCGCCGCAAGGCCATGCTCGAGGACATCGCCACCCTCACCGGCGGCCAACTCCTCGCCGAGGAGCTGGGCCTCAAGCTGGAAGAGGTCAAGCTCACCGATCTCGGCAAGGCCAAGCGGGTCGTGGTCGACAAGGACAACACCACCATCGTCGACGGCGCCGGCAAGAAGGAAGCCATCGAGGGTCGGGTCAAGCAGATCCGGGCCCAGATCGAGGAAACCACTTCGGACTACGACAAGGAAAAGCTCCAAGAGCGCCTCGCCAAGCTGGTCGGCGGCGTCGCCGTGATCAATGTCGGCGCGGCCACCGAGGTCGAGATGAAGGAGAAGAAGGCCCGCGTCGAGGACGCCCTCCACGCGACCCGCGCGGCCGTCGAAGAGGGCATCGTCCCCGGTGGCGGCGTGGCTCTGATCCGCTGCATCCCGGCCTTGGAGAAGGTCAAGGGCAGCAGCGAGGAGCAGAGCGGCGTCAACATCGTCCGCCGGGCCCTCGAGGAGCCGGCTCGCCAGATCGCCGAGAACGCCGGCGTCGAGGGCGCGGTCGTGATCGACAAGATCAAGGCCGGCAAGAGCACCTCGTTCGGCTTCAACGCGGCCACCGAGGAGTACGAAGACCTCCTCCAGGCCGGCATCATCGATCCGACCAAGGTCACCCGTTCGGCCCTGCAGAACGCGGCCTCGATCGCGGCCCTGATGATCACCACCGAGGCCCTCGTCGCCGACAAGCCCGAGGAGAAGAAAGAGCTCCCCGGCGGCGGCATGGGCGGCGGCATGGGTGGCATGGGCGGCATGATGTAAGCCCGGCCGAAGCGCCTTTTCATTCGAAGCCCCGCTGATTTCGGTCAGCGGGGCTTTTTATTGGAGCTGAGGGTCAAGCACGGGATTTTCCCTTGCGCCCACGCCGGGAAATACCCTAAGAGCGCTGCTCAGAGGGCTATCTGCGTTTTCGGGGAAACGCTTTTAGAGGAGTGTTTCGGATGAAGAAAGTCTTCGCCTTGTCGACGGCGCTGCTCGCGCTTTGGTCGACCGAGCTCACCGCCGCCACTATCACCGTCAGCAGCGCTTCGGACGCCGTCGCCAACGACGGCGTTTGCACCCTGCGCGAGGCGATCACCGCCGCCAACTCCAACACCGCTTCCGGCGCCGCTGCCGGCGAATGTCCGGCCGGCACCGCCGACGATACGATCGCTTTCGCCATCGGCTCCGGCGCCGTGACGATCGCACCGACCTCGACCCTGCCCGACATCGACGACGGCATCACCATCGACGGCACGACCCAGCCGGGCTATGCCGGCATGCCGATCGTCGAGCTGAACGGCACCGGCGCGGTGGCGCCCGGTGACTGGGGGCTGCGGGTGAACGACGCCGTGACGATCTTGAGCCTGGTGATCAACCGTTTTCCCGGCACCGGCATCATCATCGGCGGCTCGACCGCCGACGCGGTGGTCCAAGGCAATTTCATCGGGACCGACGTCAGCGGAACCGCCGATCTCGGCAACGGCGGCCATGGCATCTCGCTCGGCGGCCAGAACGCGGTGATCGGCGGCCCGCTCCAAGGCCAGCTCAACCTGATCTCGGGCAACGCCTTTTGCGGAATCCACGTGGTCGGGAGCCAGGCCACCGGCAACCGGATCGAGACCAATTTCATCGGCACCGACATCTCGGCCACAGCCGCGCTCCCCAACGACTTGTGCGGCATCGTGATCAATAACGGCGCCAACGGCAACACCGTCGGCCTCTCGCTGCTGCAGCACAACGTCATCTCGGGCAACGGCGGCAATGGAGTCGAGATCGGCGGCGGCCTCGCCGGGACCGACGACAACGAGGTCCTAGGGAATTTCATCGGCACCAGCGGCAGCGGAGCCTCAGCCTTGCCCAATGCCGGAATGGGGATCTTGGTCCGCGACGGCGCCATCGACAACCATATCGGCGGCGAAGGCGGGGGCGAGGGTAATATCATTGCCTTCAACGGCGACCGCGGCATCGGCTTCCTTGAGACGGCCGCGACCGGAAACCGCATCCTGAGCAACCTCATCCACTCCAACGGCGGACTGGGGATCGATCTTAGCAACGATGATGTCACGGCCAACGATGCCGGCGATGTCGACGTCGGCCCCAACGGCTTGCAAAATTTCCCAATCCTCACCTTGGCCGACGACTCGAGCGGCAGCGACGTTCTGCTCGAAGGCACCTTCAACGGCCCGGCCAACAGCGATTTTAGGCTCCAATTCTTCGTCAACGACAATTGCGACCCTTCGGGCTTCGGCGAGGGTCAAGCCTTGCTCGGCACCGCCGACGTCACGACCGACGGCAGCGGCAATGCGACCTTCTCTCAGACCTTCGCCGTGCCCTTCGGCGGCTTCTTCACCGCCACCGCGACCAACTTGGTCACCGGCGACACTTCGGAGTTCTCGCCTTGCCTGGCCGGATCGAGCGCTCCGGCCGCAACCCCCACACCGACGCCCACCGCAATCCCGACGCCGAGCGCCACCCCCTCGGCCAGCGCCAGTCCGACACCGACTCCGGACCTGGGCGACAACGTCGCTTTGAGCGGCGGCGGTTGCAGCCTCGGCCAAGCGGCGTCGAGCTTCGGAGCCTGGCCGATGCTCCTGCTCCTGAGCTTGGCTTTGCTCCGACGTCGAAGTGCTAAATAGCGGGACTCTATGGATGGGAGGGTTCAGGACCGGCGTCCTGGCTCGGCGAGACGAAATAAACAAAACTTCGATCGAGATCCAAGTGGCTAAAATCGCAATAGCCGGTGACGACCCCATGCTGCATCGGGCTGTACTTCCAGGCCTCCGGGTCATTGATGATGTCTTTCCGGCCTTGTTTAGCCAAATCACGCATCGCCTGATCGGGCGAATGCAGCATCATGGAATTGAAAATGGTGTTTGCCGCCTGGACTTTACCCATCCGGTGTAAGCTTCGGGCGCATTCGTAGTATTTTTCTTCCAACTCGGCTCTATTTCCGGTGTCCTGAATTTGGCAAAGTCGCTCGGCTTCCGCCGTCGAAAGCTGGAAATTCGAAACATAATTTTTGGAGAACTTGGAAGGGGTGCATTCCCCTTCCTTGGGAATCTCGTTTTTAGACTTGGACCGGGAACATCCGCTGAGAAAACCGGCAACCAAAACGGCTGCGGCAATGACAGGTATCATATGAGCCCCTTTTTTGGCCTTTATCGCTAAAGCAAGGCCACGGTTGCTTCCAGAGATTTTCGGCTCAAAGCTTCCCCCTTTGAAAAAGGGGGGACCGAGGGGGGATTTAACGCGGCGACCGCAGCCGCAATGCTCGCAGCAGTTTGCCACGGCCCTTAAATCCCCCCTAACCCCCCTTTTTCAAAGGGGGGAATGAGATCGTGCTTTTTCCGGAATCCGCTAATTTCTTTTTGCCTTTTTTAGGGGAGGTGCTAGATTCGGCGCCAGACCTGCTGGATTCTAACGCGTTGAATCACTTGAAGATTTTCGAGAGCCCCTTGGAGGTTTTTTCATGAAGCGCTTCCGTCGTTTTCTTGCCCTGGCCGGAGCCCTCGCGATCAGCACTTTCACCTCGACCTCGGCCCAGGCCCTGAGCTTTTCGGCCCATGGCTACTACCGGCTCTTCGTCGACTGGTCCCTCGATCTCGACACCCAAAAGCCCTCCAACATCGCCCAAGGCAAGCAGCTCGGCAATGACCGCTTCGGCAACATCCTCTTCGGCCAGCAGCGCTTCCGGATCGACCCGATCCTCAAGATCAACGACAACATCTCCTTTCACGCTCAATTGGACCTGCTCGACGACGTCATCTTCGGCACCAACGACGTCACCCAGCTCACGGTTTTCAACCCGATCGTCGGCACCATCACCCTGCCCGGCGGCGCCGGCGCCTTCGGAGTGACCGGTCCCGAGGCCGGCGACATCGTCACCGGCGGCGGCGGAAGCCTCAACGTCCGCCGGCTCTGGGTCGACATCCTGACCCCGATCGGAAAATTCCGCATCGGCCGCCAGCCCAGCAACTGGGGTCTCGGCATCTTCCAGAACGACGGCAACGGGATGTACGCCAAGTTCGGCGACACCTTCGACCGCTTCCTGTATTTGGGAAAATACGATTTCTCGGACTCGAGCAGCTTGGCTTTCGCCTTGCTGGCCGACTTCGTCTTCAACGACCAGCAAGATCCGACCATCGGCTTGCTCGAGGAAAACATCGGCACCGTCAGCAACGGCACCTACCAGCTGACCGCCGCCCTGATCTACAAGCGGCAGGATTGGGAGATCGGCACCTACTCCGGCGTCCGGCTCCGTGACGGCACCGGCCGGCGCGAAGGCACTGCCCTCGACGCCAACGGCAACGAGGTGCCCGGCGCCATCGACGGCAACACCCGGGCTTATTTCTTCGACCTCTACGGCCAATGGCAGCGCGGACCTTACCGGGTCGCCGCCGAGTACGTCTTCCTGGGCGGCACCATCGGAACCGACGTCTGCATCAACGCGATCTCGGTCCCGGCCGGCTTCGAAAATCCCCTGCCCAACCCGGTCTGCCTCGACGGCGACAACAGCCTGCAAGTCCACTTGGGCGCCTTGGAGGTCGAAGGAAAATACGATTTCGGCGGCGAGTGGAAGTTCATGGCCGGCTTGGCCACCGGCGACTCTTCGCCGCTCTCGGAGCGAATCACCCAATTCGGCTTCCGGCCGGATTACGAAGTGGCCCTGATGCTCTTCAACATGCCGCTGGGCACCTCGCCGGCCATCCAGGTCAACGGCGAAACCAAGCTCGGCAACTTGCCCCTCACTTCCAACCGGGTGAACAACGCGATCTACGTCGGCGGCACTTACCTTCACCGCTTCGACATCTCCAACGCCATTCCCCAGGCCCAGTACTTCAAGGTCGGCGGCCACTTCCTCACCGCCTGGGCGCCTTCGCGAGTCTTCGACATCGATTTCGCCGAGATCACCGGCATCCCGACCCTGCCCCGGGTGGTCAACGAGAGCCGCTGGTACGGCATCGAGGCCGACGTCATCCTCGAGGCCAAGTTCTTCGAGCACTTGATCTGGAACATCACCGGCGGCGTCTTCATCCCCGGCGGCGTCTTCGACATCAAGAACGACGACTTCGAAAACTCGGTCCTCGACGGCAATCCGATCAACGCGATCCAATTTGACCGGGCCTCGCCCGCGTACGCGGTGCGATCGACGATTTTCATCGAGTTCTAAACCTCTCCCCTTGCGGGAGAGGTCGCCCCGAAGGGGCGGGAGAGGGGGCGTGGCACTAAGCAAATGCTGCTTATGCCGCGCCCCCTCTCCCGTCTTCGGTCTTCGACCGAAGACACCCTCTCCCGCAAGGGGAGAGGGGAATATTGTTTGGGGGAAGATTATACAAAAAAGGCGCCCAGACCCGAGAGCCCAAGCGCCCTTCTGCGTGAGAAAGTGAGAAGCCTTCCCAGCGCAAGAAAACATGGTGCCGCTATCTTTAAAAAGATCGGCGACCTGCCCCTGAAGTTGCCCCACATTGTCGTCTTAACCGGAAATCCGAAGGCCCAATCAAAAGAGATAGTAATTCCGGGGCCAAGCCAAAGCATAGGCCTTTTTGAGCTCGGCTTCGGAAAATCCGCCCAGCTCCGGAACCCGAGTGTTTTCCTCAACATGGGAAGATTGACGCATCCCGCAAAGCACCGTCGAAACCGCCGGCTCGGCCAGGCAAAACTTGAGGGCGGCCTGGGCCAAAGTCTCGACTTCTCCCCGCACCAAGAAGGAAAAAGCGCCGGCCCGCTCGACCGTCTCGGCCAGCCGCCCTTCCTTGAAATAAAAATGTCGCCAATCGCTCTTCGGGAAAACGGTGTCGACCCGTAGCTTGCCGCTCAAGCCGCCTTCGTCCAAAGGCACCCGCACCAGGACCGCGACCTTCCGCTCGCGGCACAGCGGAAAGAGCCGCTCCCTCGCGCTTTGGTCGAAAAGGTTGTAGATGACTTGGATCGAATCGACGAGGCCACCGGCCACCAGGCTCAAGCCGGAGTCGGCCTGGTGGTCGTTGAGCGAAACCCCGAAATGACGGATCTTGCCTTGGGCTTTCAGAGCGGCCACCGCTTCCCGCCAATCGCCCTGCTCCAGCCATTCCTCGTTCCACACGTGAAGCTGCTGAAGGTCGAGCCGCTCGACGCCGAGGTTCTTGAGCGACGTTTCGGTTTTCCCGATCAGGTAATCGGCCGGAAAGGCCTCCTCGGCCCGAATCCCCGGCGTCGGCGGCCATACCATGTTTTTGGGCGGACATTTGGTGGCCACGTAGGGGCGATGGC
>DATEDP010000089.1 GCA_035281585.1 bacterium | reverse complement strand
GGGTCCGGGTGAAGAGGTAGGGCGGGTAGAAGTTGAGCAAGCGGCGCAGGGCACGCGGGCCGAATTTCATAATCGTATTCCTGTTGTAGGGGCACCCCTTGCGGGTGCCCGCGGCAAGAGCCTTGCCTCCGCTGCCGATAGGGCGACCGCAAGGGTCGCCCCTACACTACAAATAATAGGCCGGCCTTGACGAGCGAAAAGCCTTTCGCTAACCGAGGCCCATGCGAATCGGGACGATCCTTCTTCTTCTCCTGCTGGCGGCCTGCGGCGGCGGCGCGGCCCCGGAAAGCGGCTCGGCGCCGGCGGTGGAAGGCGCCCGGCTGTTCAAGGCCAAGGGCTGCTATTCCTGCCATAGCATCGGCGAAGGCCCCAAGGCCGGGCCCGATTTGAAAGGCCTCTTCGCCCGGCGGGAAGAGGCCTGGATCCGGGCCTACGTCTCCGATCCGGTGGCGATGGTGGCCAGCGACCCCATCGCCCGGGGCCTCAAGGAGCAATACAAGATCCAAATGCCGAAAATGATGATTTCGCCCCAGGAAATGGACGCCTTGCTGGGCTATCTGCGCAGCGCTACCCAACCCTGAAAATACCGTGTTAACATCGGGAAATGGGCGGCGAGATTCCTCAATGCCGGTTCAGCCCCGAGGATTTCGCGCGTTTCGAGACGCGGCTTCGGGCCGAGACCGCGGCCCTGCGCTCCTACTTCGACCGTGGGGCCTTCTCCGCCGAAGGCGAGAGCATCGGCTTCGAGCTGGAGTTTTCCCTGATCGACGACGGCGGCCATCCGACCCCGCGCAACCAAGAGCTGCTCGCCAGGGTCGAGGACCCTCATCTGGTCGCCGAGCTCTCCCGCTTCAACCTGGAAATGAACAGCGATCCCCACGACCTGCGGGGCAAGGTCCTTTCGATCATGGAAGGCGAGCTGCGGCGGCTGCTCGGCTTGGCCGAAGCCCGGGCCTCGGCCCGGCACTGCCATTTGCTGATGATCGGAACCTTGCCGAGCCTGAGCGCCTCCGACTTGCACTTGGGAAATATTTCGCCGCTGATGCGCTACCGGGCCCTCAACGAACGGTTGCTCGAGCTGCGCCAGGGCCGGCCCTTTCGCATCGCGATCCAGGGGCCCGAGCGCCTCGATCTCGAGCACCGCGACGTCATGCTCGAGGCCGCGGCGACCTCGCTGCAGGTTCATCTCCAAGTCGATCACCGCCGGGCCCGGCGCTTCTTCAACGCCTCGATGATCGCCTCGGGGCCGCTGGTGGCCTTGGCCGCCAATTCGCCCTTCCTCTTCGGCAAGGAGCTATGGGACGAGACTCGGATTCCGCTTTTCGAGCAAGCCACCGGACTCGACGGCGGCCGCGCCGACAGCCCGGATCACTTGGCGCGAGTCAGCTTCGGCGGCGGCTATTTGAAGGACTCCATCCTCGAGTGCTTCGAGGAAAACCTCGAGCGCTACCCGGTCCTGCTGCCGGTGTTGAGCGGGGCTCCCGAGTCGGAATGGAGCCATCTCCGCCTGCATAACGGCACCATTTGGCGCTGGAACCGCCCCTTGGTCGTGCCCGACCCCGAGCAGGGCGCCCATATTCGCATCGAGCACCGGGCGATGGCGGCGGGGCCGACGCCGGCCGACGTCGTCGCCAATATCGCCGCCTACCTCGGCTTAGTCCACCATCTGGAGTCGCTGCCCGAGCCGCCGGAGGAATCGCTGCCTTTCGAAGCCGCAAAGGAGAACTTCTACCGTGCCGCCCGGGAGGGTTTGGCGGCCGAGCTGCAATGGATCGACGGCCAAAAGCACCGGGCCAGCGAGCTGTGGCGCGAGCAGCTCCTGCCGGCGAGTGTCGAGGCTCTGCAGGCCTTGGATCTGGACGAGGATGACCTGGAGCATTACCTGAATCGGGTCGCCGGCGAAAGGCTGCAAGGCGGACAAAACGGCGCCCAATGGCAGCGCGAATGGGTCGCCGCCCATGGCCGCAACTTCGCCCGGCTCGCCCGGGCCTATGCCGATCGCCAGATTCAGGGCAGCCCGGTGGCGGAGTGGAAGGTTTGAATGCTGAAGGTCTTGGAAGAAATTCCGGCCGGCTTGCTCGAGCTGAAATCCGACCAATTGGCTCAGGCTCTGGAAGGCCCCACTTTGTTTCATTTGCCGGGCCGCCGCCCCGAGCCGCTTTTCGTTTCGGTCCTCTTGCACGGCAACGAGACCACCGGCTGGAACGCCCTGCGCGGCCTCTTGGCTTCCCACGGCGCCGAGCCTCTGCCGCGGGCGCTATCCTTCTTCATCGGCAACGTCGCGGCCGCCGCCAAGGGCGTCCGGCGCTTGGAGGACCAGCCCGACTTCAACCGGATCTGGCTGGCCGGCACCACCCCCGAGCATGAGATGACCCGGCGGGTGCTCGAGGAGCTGCGCCAGCGCCGGGTCTTCGCCAGCGTCGACATCCACAATAACACCGGCGTCAACCCGCACTACGCCTGCGTCAACCGCTTGGACCACCGCTTCTTTCATTTGGCGACGCTCTTCCAGCGCACCGTCGTCCACTTCACCCGGCCTGAAGGCGTTCAGACCTCGGCCTTCGCCGACCTTTGCCCCTCGGTCACCTTGGAATGCGGCCAAGTCGGCTCCTTGGCCGGCCTCTCCCACGTCCGGGATTATTTGAGCGCCTGCCTCCACTTGGCGGAAATCCCGGCTCACCCCATTCACGCTCAGGACATCGATCTTTATCACACGGTGGCGGTGGTGAAGGTGCCCGACGAGGTCAGCTTCGGCTTCGGCGCCGAGGAGGGCGATCTGCGCTTCCCCGAGGATCTGGAGCGGAGGAATTTCACCGAGCTGGAGCCGGGTTTTTTGCTGGCGAGACGGCGGCTGGGCAGCGAGGCCCGATTGGTGGTGGCCGATGAGAGCGGCCGGGAAGTCGGCGATCGCTACCTGGAAGAAAGCGATGGCGAGCTGCGGACTCGTTTGAAGATGACGCCTTCGATGTTCACCTTGAACAAGACGATCATTCGGCAGGATTGCCTCGGTTATTTCATGGAGAGGGTCGGTCTTGAAATCCCCCCCTTTGAAAAAGGGGGGTAGGGGGGATTTGACGGAGCTGGTAATGGAAAAGAAGCCAATTCCTTTGCAACGGCTTTAAATCCCCCCCGGCCCCCCTTTTTCAAAGGGGGGAGTCTCGTCTTCGACTTTTTCGCTCTTCGGCATCCATTCTTGGAGCTTGCCGGCCAGCCATGGCATCAGCGCCGACTTGACCGCGCCGCTGCCGGTTTCGATCAGGGTCGAAGTCAAGGTGTCCCAGGTCGAAGGGCCGACTGGCGGATGCTGGGCGCCGGCCGGGCTTGCTTCGGCCGGCGATGAAACCTTGAAACCGACGAAAAAACCGGCCAAGGCGGCGATGCCGCTGCTCTTCCAGGGATGTTCCCGCACCGTCACCCGCGGGTCGACGATCTGAACCAGCTTTTGGCCGACCTCGCGGGCGGTCACGCGCAGGGCAGCCTTGGCATTGGCTTGGCGGAGCCGCAGCAGCTCTTTCTCATTCCGCGGCGGCTCGGTCGGCCGCGCTGAAGCCGAACTTCCGGCGTTGCTCTTCGAGCTTGCGCTCATATTTCTCCGTTTTCTCGCGCAGCGATTTGCGTTTGGCGCTGGCGATCTTGAAATGGATCGAGAGGAAGAAGATCAGGAGGAGCGTTCCGCCGGCGATGAGGTAGCCGGCCCAGGCCCGTCCGCCCAAGACCTCGGTCAGGGCCAGGGCCGCGCCGTAGAAGACGAAGGCGATGGCGATCAGGATCAGGCCGGCGCCCAGCAAGGTCAGCACGCTCCAGAGCACGACCTGCAGGAGAGCGTCGCGAAAGTTGACCTTGCTCAAGTCCCATTTGGCGTCGAGGTATTCGACGAGGTATTCCCAGATCTCCCGGAATTGTCCGGGCAGCTCGTCGAGAGCCTGGGAGTTGGACGGATTCTCCTGATTCTCTTCCTGAGACAAGCAGCCTCCGTCTAGCGGCGGGCGATGAGCGCGCCGATCACGAACCCGACTCCGGCCGCGATCAGCAAGGACTGCATTGGATTCTCCTTGATTCGCGTCTCCAGAGTCTTTTCCAGGTTCTGAGCTTTTTTCACGCCTTGCTGATAGTAATCGTTGGCGTTGTTCTTCAGGAGATTCACCGCATCCTCGGCGAGATGTTTGGTGGCTCGTCCCAGGTCTTGAACGTCGTGTCCGATCGCCGAAGCGCTGCTCTTGAACTCGTTGCCGTGTTTCTGGAAGACAGTGTCTTTCGAATTGCTCATTGAAAGCCTCCTATCGGTGGATCCTCCAAATTTTGGCTGATTATAGCGCCCCGATCCGAGGCTGTCAGTTTTTTATTCGTAGAGCCTTTGGCCGCTGAAAGAGGGGCTCTGGAAGGCCGGCAGGACCACTTCCTTGCGTAGCTCGTCGACGGCCTCGGTCAAGCCGGCCACGGTCAGCGGGAACATCCGGATGAGCTGGGAAATGGCGTGGATGGTCGGATGCCCGCTCCAATATTCCGGCGTCTCGGGGTTGAGCCAGACGATCGAAGGGTAGTGCTCGCGGAGCTTGCGCAGCCAGGCGATGCCCGGCTCGGCGTGCTTCTCCCAGTAATCGATCGATCCGTTGGGGACGAAGAGCTCGTAGGGGTTCATGCAGGCATCGCCGACGATCAAGACGTGGAAGCTGCGGCGGTAGCGGCGGAACACCTCCTCGGTCGGCAGGAAGTGGCGCTGGTTCATGTCGGTGAAGAGGCGGCCGTAGATGCAGTTGTGGAAATAAAAGTGATGGAAGGCCTTGAAGTGCCGGGAGGCGTGGGCCGCCGAGAAAAGCGATTCGACCAGCTGGGCGTAGGGGTCCATGCTGCCGCCGACGTCCATCAGGAGCATCAGCTCGGCCTGGTTTTTTCGGGGCTGGCGGTAGACCAGGTCGATCTCGCCGGCGTTGCGCGAAGTCTTGTCGATGGTGCCGCCGACGTCGAGCTCGACGGCTTGGCCGGTGGGCTCGAGCCGGCGCAGCCGCTTGAGAGCCACCTTGAGTTGGCGGGTGTCGAGGACCAGGTCGTGACGATAGTTCCGGAAGCGCCGCTCCTCGGCCACCTTCACCGCCATCCGGCCGCCGCCGGGCCCGCCGAGGCGGATGCCCGAGGGATGGGCTCCGGAATGGCCGAAAGGCGAGGTTCCGCCGGTGCCGATCCAGTGGCTGCCGCCGTGATGCTCCGAGGTTTGCTGCCGGAGCCGCTCGAGGAAACGGCGGCGCAGCTCCTCCAAATTCAGCTTCTCCAGACCCTGGGGCAGCTCCGGCCTTTGCGCGGGGTCGACGACTCGGTTGAGCCAATCGGCCAGCTGCTTCTTGAACTCCTCGGCCCCGACGCCGCTGAAGCAGGCCAGGAAGGCCTGGTCGTAGGCGTCGTAAAGCGATTCCGATTTCACCAGCAGGGCCCGGCCCAGATAGTAGAAGCGGTCGACCGAGGATTCGGAGAGATCGCCGGCCAAGGCCTCCATCAGGTCGAGCCATTCGTGGGTTCCGACCGGGACTTTCAAGGCGCGGAGAGCGTAGAAGAAGGCGAGGAACATCTTTACCTTCGCAAACGGGCGATCCGGGGATGGGCGTGGTCCTGCTCGTTCTTGAGCAGGGTGCCGATCAAGGGCGTCTCTTCCAAGATTTGCTTGCCGTCGATTCCCATCGCCAGCAGGGCCTGAATCCAGTCGATCAGCTCGGAGGTCGAGGGCGGCTTCTTGAGATTGCTGAGCTGGCGCAGCTCGTAAAATTTTTTCAAGGCGGCTTGGAGCAGGCCTTTTTCCAAATCCGGAAAATGAACATTCACGATCTTGGTCATCATCGCCTCGTCGGGGAACTCGATGAAATGAAAGACGCAGCGCCGCAGGAAGGGATCGGGCAGCTCTTTCTCGGAGTTGGAGGTGATGACGACCATCGGCCGGTTCTTGGCCGTGATCTCCTCGTCGGTTTCGGGGATGTGAAAGCGCATCTCGTCGATTTCGGCCAAGAGGTCGTTGGGGAATTCCAAGTCGGCCTTGTCGATCTCGTCGATCAGGAGGACCACCGGCTCCTCGGCGGTGAAGGCCATGCCGAGCTTGCCGAGCTTGATGTAGTGCTTGACGTTGCCGACGTCGCCGCCGCCGAAGCGGCTGTCGTTGAGGCGCTGGACGGTGTCGTAGACGTAGAGGCCGTCGACGGCCTTGGTCGTCGACTTGATGTTCCAGCGGATCAGCGGGCGCTTCAGGGCCTCGGCGATCGAAGCGGCCAGCAGGGTCTTGCCGGTGCCGGGCTCGCCCTTGAGCAGCAACGGGCGGCCGATGGCCAGGGCGACGTTGACGACCTGCTGGAGGTCGGGCGAGGCGACGTAGTCGGAGGTTCCGCGGTAAAGAGCTTGTGGGGTCATGATCTATCCGTTATCCAAGACAAGAATGGGGATCAATACAAAATCGCCGCTCCCGATTGACCGCCATTTGCCGGAAATCGAGTCGGCCTTGGCCTCGGCCTCCTCCCTTATTTTGCAGGCCACGCCCGGTTCCGGCAAGACCACCCGGGTTCCGCCCTACCTTTTGGAAAAAGGCTACTGCCCCGAGGGCGGCCAGATCCTGGTCCTAGTTCCCCGGCGCTTGGCCGCGAAAATGGCCGCGCTGCGGGTCGCCGAGGAGCGGGGCGAGGCGGTGGGGGCCACCGTCGGTTACCAATTTCGCTTCGAAAACCAAAGCGGGCCCAAGACCCGGCTGAAATTTCTGACCGAGGGGATGTTGCTGCGCTACTTGGTCCAGGATCCCTTGCTTCGCCGGGTTTCGCTCGTCGTCCTCGATGAATTTCACGAACGCCATCTCCATTCCGATGTGGCCCTCGGTTATCTCCGGCGCCTGCAGACCCGCGAGCGGCCCGATCTCAAGCTCCTCGTGATGTCGGCGACGCTTGAAGCCGAGGGCTTGAGCTCTTTTCTCGGCGGGGCGCCGGTGCTGCGCTTCGAAGCTCCGGCCTATCCGGTGGCGATTGAGTATCAACCCAGCGAGGCAACAAAGCCTTTAGAGCGAAAAATTAAAGATGCGGTGGCGAGTGTATTGGCGAAAGGCGGGGCTAAAGCCCCTGGCTACGGGGAAAACCGCGAGCTTGTCGCAAGGGGCTTCAGCCCCGCTTCCCCTGGAGACATTCTGGTCTTCCTCCCGGGCATGGGCGAGATCCTGCGTTCGGCCGAGGCGCTGAGACAGGCTTTGGGCGGCGAAGCCCGAATCCTGCCGCTGCACGGCGAATTGCCCAAGGAAGAGCAGGCCAAGGTCTTCGCGCCGGCCGACCGCCGCAAAATCATCCTCGCGACCAATGTCGCCGAAACCTCGCTCACCATCGAGGGCGTCACCACCGTGATCGACACCGGCCTTCACCGCCAGGCCAGCTACTCCTGGTGGAGCGGGATTCCGGCGCTCAAGACCAAAGCGATTAGCCGGGCCTCCGGCACCCAGCGGGCCGGCCGCGCCGGCCGCACCGCGCCCGGCACCTGCCTGCGCCTCTATTCCAAAAGCGATTGGGACTCCCGGCTCGCCTTCGAGACGCCGGAGATCCGGCGCTCCGACTTGGCTCAAACCCTGCTCGAGATCAAGGCCATGGGAGTGGAGCGGCTCAGCGAATTCAGCTGGCTGGAAAATCCGCCCGAGGGCGGTCTGCAAGCCGCCGCCGAATTGCTCTTTCTGCTCGGCACCACCGAGGGTAAGGGTCTCGACGCGGCGTTGACTCCCTTGGGCCGGCGCTTGGCCGAGCTGCCGCTCCATCCGCGGTTGGGCCGTTTTCTCTTGGCCGCCGAGGCCAAGGGCGTCTTGGCCCCGGCCTTCGACCTCGCTGCCGCCATCGCCGAGCAGGATCTCGACGCCGGCGAGCTGCACCTCTTTCGGCCTTCGTCCAAGATCTCCGAAGGCGCGCGCCGCTCGGCCAAGCAATTCGCCGCCTTTTTTCCGAAAGCAGAAAGAGCGAGGGGCGGGGAGGACGAGCTCGCCTACGCGCTGCTCTGCGGTTTTCCCGATCGGGTCGCCAAGCTTCGGCCAAAGGGCCGGGGCGAGGCGCCCGAGCTGGTCTTCTGCGCCGGCGGCTCCGGCGCGATCCCCACCGAATTCGTCCTCGGCTCCTCGGAATACTTCCTGGTTCTCGATGTCCAAGAAAGGCAGGGCCATGGCCAAAGTCGAGGCCGGGTCCATGTTCGAAGCCTGGTCTCGATCGAGCCGGAATGGCTCTTCGATTGGCAAGGCTCGCTCTTGCAAGAAAGCCAAGAGCTGGTTTGGGAGGCGAAATCGGGCAAGGTCCAGGAAGTGCAGCGGCTGAGCTATGGCCAGCTGCTGATCGAGGAATCCCGCAAACCGGCGGCCGGTTCGCCCGAAGCCAGCCTGGTCTTCTGGCGTGAGGGCTTGGGCTTGGATCTGGAGGATTCGAGCCTGATCTGGAATGTGCCCAATTTGCTGGAAAAGCTGCGGCCCAAGCTCGACGTCGAAGCCTTGGAATCGCTCTTCTCGCGTCTCGCCTGGATGAAAAAAGCTTACGGCGAAGTTGAGCTGCCGGATTGGGAAGGCGAGGGTTTGAAAGAGGGATTGAAGCGGCTCTTCTCTCACTGGCGAATGGAGGAAGGTCTATCGGTTGAGGCTTTGGAAAATGCGGCCTGGGACGCCTTCGGGACGCATTTGCAGGGCAAGTTGCAGAGATTGCTCCCCACCGGCTTCGCCTTGCCTTCGGGACGAAGGGCTCGCGTTCACTATCCTTGGGGCCGCGAGCCCTGGCTTGAATCGCGGATGCAGGATTTCTTCGGCCTGAAGCAGGCGCCGCAGCTTGCCGAGGGCCGGGTTCCCTTGGTGGTTCATCTGCTGGCGCCGAATGGACGGGCGGTGCAGGTCACCCGCGACCTCGCTGGCTTTTGGCGTAACACTTATCCTTCGGTTCGCCTCGAGTTGAAGCGCCGGTATCCGAAGCATGCTTGGCCGGAGGATCCGCTGCGCGGGAAGACGTAGTGCGGCTGGCTTTGGCGCCTTTGCCCGGTCGGGGTCGGGGTGGGGATGCCTCTCCCAGAATTCTGCCCGGTCGGGCTTTCGGGCTAAAAAATCCGCTTCGCCATAAAACTTGGTGGCTTCCTTCGTCAGCCCCCAAGTTTTTGGCTCCGTCGGATTTTTTAACCCTCCTACGCCCTCCCTCCTGCAGAGATATTCTGGGAGAGGCATCCCCACCCAGCCCCCGACCTATCACTGTGCTGGCTTACCTGTCATCCTGAGCGGAGCGAAGGATCTGCGACTGGCCAAGAGGCTAAGGGACTCCAAAGCAGCTTCGCATCTTCGGAATTCCCTTAAGTGCATACGAAGAGAATGAGTTTTTCATAAAACCTTGGTAGGTTGCAGATCCTTCGCTCCGCTCAGGATGACCTTAGCACAGCGGTAGGTCGGGGGCCTGGGGACTCCTCCGAACGGCTTTTGGGCCGTCGATCACCCTAAAGCATCCAATAGATATCGATGGACCAAGCTTTCCCCGGCCCGGCTTGAGGGCCGGGGAAAAAAGTGAGGAGGATGTCCCCGGGCTCCCCGACCGGGCAGAAACACCCAAGCCAGCGCCGAGGTCCACGACCCTCTCACTCGCCCATAATTTGCACGGTGATCTTCCTCTCCCGCGGTCCATCCAGGTCGATCAGGCAGAGCTTCTGCCATTGCCCGTAGAGCGGCACCCCATCCTTGACGATCAAGGTCTGCGAGGCGCCGTTGCACATGAAGGATTTCATGTGGGCGTCGGCGTTGCGGTCGCACTTCTTGTCGTCGCAGCTGAGGTTCTTGGTTCGTATCTTGCTGTTGTGCAGATACGGCTTGTTGCGCGGAACCATGTCCCGCAATAGGCAGTTGATGTCGCCGAGCAGGCAGGGCTCGTCGAGCTCGTTGACCGCCAGGAGACAGGTCGTGTGATGGACTTGGCAGGTCAGGAGCCCGTCCCTGATTCCGCTCTCCCGGACCCAATCCCGGCTCGCGTCGGTCAGGTCATGGATGGAGAAATAATCGAACTCACTCAGGTACGGCACCAGCTTGGGTTCGACGTCGGCTAGGTTGTTTTGGCTAGTCTCGTAGGTAAGAGTCTTGAAGTAGCAATGCATCCCTATCCCTCCCTTATAACCCTTACCCGAATGATAGGTACCTGCCATTATATGGAAATTTAATTTGTGTACAAAATATTTTAATAGGGAGGCCAGAAACCTAGGGACGAGAGAGGGCCGGGAGGGATCGGTCGAAGCGGGTCAGGCTGCAAGCCAGCGAAGTTTCGGAGGCGTAGGCATTCTTAAGATAGCGGAGGATGCGGTGGATGCTCTGGAGGGCTTCGCGCTCCTCATCGCTGGCCAAGGCGACCGGTAAGTCACGGGAATAACCCAGCAGCTCCTGGAGTCGGTCGAGCAGGAGGCGGAGACGGGTGGTTTCCTCCTCGTCCAGGACCCGGAGGCGCCGCGGCAAAAAATCCTTGTCTTGATGACCATTTCGATAGGCAGATTGCAGGGAAAGCTTGAGGTCCCAGAGCCGGTTGACGGTGGCTTGAAAAGCTTGTCTCAAGCCCGTCAGCTCGACTTCCAATTCGGACCAGCGCCGGCTCATTTGTTCTCCGCGGCTCGCTTCTCTTGGTAGATCTTGACCAGCTCGTCCTGGACGTTCCGGGGGACCGGGGCGTACTTGAGGAATTCCATCTGGAATTCGCCCTTGCCCTGGGTGCCGGAGCGGAGGTCGGTCGAATAACCGAACATTTCGGAGAGCGGGACCTCGGCGTCGACCTGGACGTATTTGTTGACCGTCCCGGTGCTGACGATGACGCCGCGGCGCTGGTTGATCTGGCCGACCACTTGGCCCTGGAACTCTTCGGGAGCCTGGGTCTGGAGCCGCATGATCGGCTCGAGGATGGTCGGGGCGCACTTGCCATAGAACTCGCGGACCGCGGTCATGGCGCAGATCTTGAACGCCATTTCGGAGGAGTCGACGTCATGGTAAGCGCCGTCGTTGATGATGACGCGGACGCCGACGACCGGGAATCCGATCAAGAGACCCTTCTTGAGCTGCTCTTGGAAGCCCTTGTCGCAGGCCGGGATGAATTCGCGCGGGATCTTGCCGCCGACGATTTCATCGACGAACTCGTAGGTCTCCACCGCGTCGGGCGGCAGGGGCTCGAAGATGCCGGCGATCTTGGCGTATTGGCCGCTGCCGCCGGTCTGCTTCTTATGCTGGTACATGAAATCGGTCTTCTTGGTGATGGTCTCGCGGTAGGCGACTTGAGGCTTACCGGCGATGACCTCGCAGCTGTATTCCCGCTTCATCCGCTCGATGTAGATTTCCAAATGAAGCTCGCCCATGCCTGAAATGATGGTCTGGGCGCTTTCCTCGTCGCGGTGGACGCGGAAAGTGGGGTCTTCCTTGGAGAAACGGTTCAAGGCCTTGGAGAAGTTGGCGGTGGCGCCCTTGTCCTTGGGCGCGACGGCTAGGCTGATAACCGCGGCCGGGACGTGCATCGAGGTCATGGTGTAGCGGATGGTGCCGTCGGTGAAGGTGTCGCCGGAGGCGCACTCGACGCCGAACATCGCGACGATGTCGCCGGCATAGGCCACGTCGATGTCGTGCATCTCGTCGGCGTGCATGCGGACCAGGCGGGGCACCTTGACCTTCTTCTCGTTGGTCGAGTTGACGATCCAGTCACCCTTGGCGACCTGGCCTTGGTAAATTCGCATATAGGTCAGCTGGCCGTAGCGGCCGTCTTCCAGCTTGAAGGCCAGGCCGACGAAAGGCTTGTCGGCATTCGACTCGAGGACCATTTTCTCCTCGTTGTTCCGCTGGTCGTGGGCCTCGTTCTTGACCTCGGAGGGATCGGGCAAATAGTAGCCGACCGCGTCGAGCAGGACCTGGACGCCCTTGTTCTTGTAGGCCGAGCCCATCATGACCGGGATGAACTTGAGGCTCAGGGTGGCGGTGCGGATCGCCTTGCGCAGCGCGTTGGGCGAGACCTCCTTGTCCTCGAGGTAAAGCTCGGCGATGTGGTCGTCGAAATCGCCCATGGCGGCGATCAACTCGTGACGGCGCTCTTTGGCCTCGGCCTGGAGGTCGGCCGGGATCTCTTCGATTCGGATCTTTTCGCCGTTATCGCCGTCGAAATACACGGCTTTCATCTCGACCAAGTCGATGATGCCTTGGAAACGATCCTCGGCGCCGATCGGCAGGCAGATCAAATGGGCGTTATGTCCGAGCTTGTCGCGGAGCTGGTGCATGCAGCGCACCGGATCGGCACCGGCCCGGTCCATCTTGTTGACGAAGGCGATGCGCGGGACATGGTAGCGAGTCATCTGACGGTCGACCGTGATCGATTGGCTCTGGACGCCGGAAACGGCGCAAAGGACCAGGACCGCGCCGTCGAGGACGCGGAGGGCCCGCTCGACCTCGATGGTGAAGTCGACGTGGCCGGGGGTGTCGATCAGATTGATGATGTTGTCCTTCCACTCGGCATAGGTGGCGGCCGATTGGATGGTGATGCCCTTCTCGCGCTCCAGGTCCATGAAGTCCATGGTGGCGCCGACGCCCGATTTGCCGCGGACCTCTTCGATCTTATGGATCTTGTTGGTGTAGAAGAGGATGCGTTCCGACAGGGTGGTCTTACCCGAGTCGATGTGGGCCGAAATCCCGATGTTACGTACCTTGGCGATATTGCGCATATAGTCTAACTCCTTGAAGGGCGCAGGCTTTTAGCTTAATGCCGCTTGAAAAGTCGAGGCTTTTTTTGCGGGTTTGGCCTGGTAAAGATAATCACGGCTTGGGGTCTTGTCCAGGGGCCCCCGCCCGGCCGCCCGTTCGGGGCCAGAAGAAACTATGGCACAAGAAGTTTTGCTTACTGCCCAAGGTAGGGAGGGGAGTCCGGGGGACTCCTCGGAACGGCTTTTGGGCCGTCGATCACCCCAAAGCATCCAATAGATATCGATGGACCAAGCTTTTCCTGGCCCGGCTTGAGGGCCAGGAAAAAAAGTGAAGAGGATGTCCCCCGGACTCCCCTCCCGGGCA
>DATEDP010000088.1 GCA_035281585.1 bacterium | reverse complement strand
CGCTGCGGGCGATCGGCTCCAACTTGGGCTCGGCCGGCTTCATCGCCCTGGGCGAGCGCGCCCCGATGCGGGCCGTGACCGAAGCGCTCAGCCGCTTCCTCTACGTCGAGTCCTGCAACCAGTGCTCGGCCTGCAAGGCCGGGCTGCGCCAAGCCTGGCGCGAGCTGGGCGAGGATCCGGCCAAGGAGCTCGACGACCACGATTGCGAGGAGCTGCTCGCCGGCGCCGAGCACGCGCCGCAAGGCAACCGCTGCTATTTGCCGGTTCAAGGCGCCCTCTTGATCCCTAGCCTCCTCCATCGTTACGGCCCCGAGATCCGAAAGCCGGCCGAAGCCGAATGGACTCTGCCCAAGATGCTGGACTACGATGAGAAGGCTCGTCGCTTCGTCTATGACGATCGTCAGAAACTCAAGCGGCCGGATTGGACTTATGCCGAGCCGGTCGGCGCCGCGACGTTTCAGGAGGGGAGTTCGGCCCATGGGGAGCTTGCTTAAGAGAACCGCCTTTCGTTGGATGGAGATCAATCCCTTCGGCCGGGCCGCGGCTTTGGCCTACATCACCCTATTTTCGATGGCGCCGACTCTGCTCATCGTGATGGCGGTGGCCGGCTGGGCCTTCGACGAAGCGGCGGTCAAAGGCCATCTCTTCGGCGAGCTGCGAGGCTTCGTCGGCGACGAGGCCGCCAAAACTCTCCAAACCATCGTCGAGAACGCGGCCTTCAGCGGCAAGGGAACCTCCGCCACCCTATGGGGCGTCGCCTTAGTCGTCGTCGGCGCCACCGGAACCCTGACCTACCTGAAATCGACCTTGAACGACCTCTGGTGTGTCAAGGCCAAGCCGGTGATCGGCCAGGTGAAGGACTTTTTCCTCAACCGCCTGCTTTCGATCGGCATGCTCATCGCCCTCGGCTTCCTGATGCTGGTCTCGCTGGCAATCAGCGCAGCTCTCAATGCCTTCGGCAAGGGTCTGGCTTGGTACCTGGCGATCCCGGAGTGGTTCCTGCCGGTGGCCAACGCGGTCTGGTCGATCCTCTTCATCGCCTTGGTCTTCGCCCTGATCTTCAAGGTCTTGCCCGACGTTCACTTGAAGTGGGTCGACGTCTGGATCGGCGCCCTCTTCACTTCGACGCTATTCACCGGCGGCAAGGCCCTGATCGCGATCTACCTCGGCCAGAGCAGCGTCACCTCGGTCTACGGCGCCGCCGGCTCGCTGGTGATCCTGATGCTCTGGGTTTATTACTCGGCACTGATCCTGCTGCTGGGCGCGGCCTTTACCAAGGCCTACGCCGACCATCGTCAGGTCCATGTCGAGCCGACCGCCCAGGCCGTCCCGGTCCACGTCAAGAAAGTCTTGGTGGCTGATTAATGTAAAATTCGCTTCACTGGGATTTTAAGCAGGGCCTTGGGCAGGTCGCGAAAATCTTGGCTTTGATAAGGATGAGTTTAACCGGCTGTCGAAGCGACGGAGTTCTTGATCAGAGTTTGGCTTCCAGTCGTCGCTGGATGAATCGATTGATGCTTTCGCCTTCCCGCATCGCGCGGATCGAGATTTTTTTATGCAGATCTCCGGGAATCCGTAAGAGAATCTTTCCGGAATACTTTTGATTGGCCGTAGCGTCGGGGAGAGGCTTTCCCTCTTTTTCCAGCAATCGAATGGCTTCCTCGCAAACTTGGACCAGCTCTTGAAAAACCTTTGTCTCGTTTTTTCCGTGCACCCCGCCTAGAATGAGGCCAGGCGCGGTGCCTACATAGCAACCGTCCTCCTTCGACCATTCCACTACCTTAAGGTAAGGATCACTTTTTTTCCGGCGCATTTTGAATCTCCTTCTTCGCCAAGCGAAGAGCCTTTTCTTGATATCGCTTAGCGTCATCGCCTTCCTTGCCCGAAATCGTCGCGGGATACGGGCAATCGGGGTGGAAAAAATTCCGATGACTGCCTTTGCCTCCTCTATCCGTAAAGCCCCATGACTTCAGGTCGCGGATCAATTCACGAATCTTTCTTGGCATGTTGGATGCTATCATAATGATAGCATTAGTCAATGCGCGATGGTGCAGAAGGCCGCGATGGACGGATAAAGCGCCGATGGCAATGGCTTGGATTTAAGTGCAGCCGGTTTGAAACCAGGGCCTATACGGTTAAAACCGTAAAATTTATTAAAAAATTTAAGGTTATAACCTATTTTATTTAAAATATATTAATGATTTTGGTGAATTAGGGCAGCTCGGAGTGCCCCATCAGGAACTGGTCGACGCCACGGGCGCATTTGCGGCCCTCGGCGATGGCCCAGACGATGAGCGATTGGCCGCGGCGCTGGTCGCCGGCGGCGAAGACACCCGAAACCGAGCTCATGTAGTTTTCGTCGGTGGCGACGTTGTCGCGGGCGTCGAGCTTGACGCCGAGCTGCTCGATCATGCCGGGCTTCTCGGAGCCGGTGAAGCCCATCGCCAGGAAGAGCAAGTCGCATTCGATCTCGAACTCGCTGCCCGGGACTTCCTTCATCTGAGGCGGGCCGCCATTGGCCGAAGGAACCCACTCCAGCTTGACGGCGTGCAATTTCTTCAACAGGCCGTTCTCGCCCGAGAGCTTCTTGGTCAGGATGCAGTAATCGCGAACGTCCTGGCCGCCGTAGATTTCCAGCGCCTCCTGGTGAGCCGGCGAGGTCCGGAAGATCACCGGCCACTGCGGCCAAGGATTGTTCGGCGCGCGCTCGATCGGCGGACGCGGCAGCAATTCGAATTGATGGATCGAGGCCGCGCCTTGGCGCACCGCCGTACCCAGGCAGTCGGCGCCGGTGTCGCCGCCGCCGAGGATGACGACTTTTTTGCCGGTGGCCAAGACTTGCCCCGGTACCTTGTCGCCGGCGTTGACCTTGTTCTCCTGGGTCAAGTAATCGACCGCCAAATAAACGCCCTTCAGCTCCCGGCCCGGCACGTTGAGATCGCGGGCTTGGCTGGCGCCGCCGGCCAAAACGACCGCGTCGAAATTCTTGCGCAGCTCCTCGACCGGAACGTTCTGGCCGATGTGGGCCTTGGTCTTGAAGACCACGCCCTCTTCTTCCATTTGCTTGAGGCGAAGCTCGATCCGGCGCTTCTCCATTTTGAAGTCGGGAATGCCGTAGCGGAGCAAGCCGCCGATCCGGTCGCTGCGCTCGAAGACCGTCACCTCATGGCCGGCCCGCCGCAGTTGCTGGGCGCAGGCCAAACCGGCCGGGCCGGAGCCGACGATGGCGACCTTCTTGCCGCTCAATTTCTTGGGCGGCTCGGGCTTGACCCAACCCTCTTCCAGCGCCCGCTCGATGATATTGAGCTCGATGTACTTGATCGTCACCGGCTTGTCGTTGATGCCGAGGACGCAGGAGCCTTCGCAAGGCGCCGGGCAGAGCGTGCCGGTGAACTCCGGAAAATTGTTGGTGGCATGGAGCCGGACGATGGCCTCGGCCCATTGGTCTTTGTAGACCAAGTCGTTCCAGTCGGGGATCAGGTTGCCCAGCGGGCAGCCCTGGTGACAGAAAGGAATCCCGCAGTCCATGCAGCGGGCGCCCTGGATCCGCAGGCGCTCTTCCGGGAACTCCTTGTAGATCTCGCGGTAGTCCTTGACCCGCTCTTCGATCGGCCGCTCGGGATAGTGGTCCCGGTGGTATTCCATGAATCCGGTGACCTTACCCATAAAGCGCGACCTCCAGCGAGATGTTCTCTTCCTGCATTCGGCGTCGGGCCTCGGTCAGCACGCGCTTGTAGTCCTTCGGCATCACCTTGACGAAGGAATCGATGGCCTTGTCCAAGTCCTTCAAGATGGCGGCGGCAACGCTGCTCTCGGTGTACTCCAGGTGGTTCTCGAGCAGCTCCTCGAGCTGAGCGACGTCCTCGTCTTCATGAAGCGTCTCGAGCTCGACCATCTCCAAATTGCAATTCGATTTGAATTCGTTCTTGGGGTCGTAGACGTAAGCGACGCCGCCGCTCATTCCGGCCGCGAAGTTGCGGCCGGTCTTGCCCAGCACCACCACCACGCCGCCGGTCATGTACTCGCAGCCATGGTCGCCGACGCCCTCGACGACGGTGCGAACGCCGCTGTTGCGGACGCAAAAGCGCTCGCCGGCCACCCCGCGGAAATAAGCCTCGCCGCCGGTCGCACCGTAGAGCACGACGTTGCCGATGAGGATGTTCTCCTCGGGCACGAAGGTCGACTTCTTGGGCGGATGGACGATGAGCTTGCCGCCGGAAAGGCCCTTGCCGACGTAGTCGTTGGCGTCGCCTTCCAGGAAAAGCGTCATGCCCGGCGGCACGAAGGCGCCGAAGCTCTGGCCGGCCGAACCCTGGAAGCGCAGCGTGATGGTGTCCTCGGGCAGGCCCTTGGCACCGTAACGCCGGGAGAGGTCGCTGCCGATAATCGTGCCGGTGGTCCGGTTGCGGTTGGTGATCGGGTGCTCGACCACGATCTTCTCGCCGGTCTCCAGCGCTTCCTGCAAGCGCGGCAGCAGCTGGTAGTCGAGGACGCTGGCCAAGCCATGATCCTGGTCCTGGGTCCGCCGGATCCCGCCGATGCCCTCGGGCTTGGCGAAGATCGGCGAGAAATCGAGACCCTTGGCCTTCCAGTGGGCGATGGCCCGGTTGAAATCGAGCAAGTCGGAGCGCCCGATCATGTCGTCGAGCTTGCGGAAGCCGAGCTCGGCCATGATCTCGCGCAGCTCCTCGGCCACGAAGAAGAAATAATTGACCACGTGCTCGGGCTGGCCGGTGAACTTCTTGCGCAGCTCCGGATCCTGGGTCGCGACGCCGACCGGACAGGTGTTGAGGTGGCAGACCCGCATCATGATGCAGCCCATCGCCACCAGCGGCGCGGTCGCGAAGCCGAATTCCTCGCCGCCGAGCAGGGCGCCGATCGCGACGTCGCGGCCGGTCTTCATCTGGCCGTCGACCTCGACGACGATCCGGTCGCGGAGCCCGTTCATCACCAGCACCTGTTGAGTCTCGGCCAAGCCGAGCTCCCAGGGAATGCCGGCGTGCTTGATCGAGGTCTGGGGCGAAGCGCCGGTGCCGCCGTCATGGCCCGAGATGAGCACGACGTCGGACTTGGCCTTGGCCACGCCGGCCGCGACCGTCCCGACTCCGACCTCGGCCACCAGCTTGACGCTGATCCGGGCCTTGGGGTTGGAGTTCTTCAGGTCGAAGATGAGCTGAGCCAGATCCTCGATCGAGTAAATGTCGTGGTGCGGCGGCGGCGAAATCAAGCCGACGCCCGGAGTCGAGAAGCGGACCTTGGCGATCCAAGGATAGACCTTGTGGCCGGGCAATTGGCCGCCCTCGCCGGGCTTGGCGCCCTGGGCGATCTTGATTTGGATCTCCTCGGCGTTGACCAAGTACTCGCTGGTGACGCCGAAGCGGCCCGACGCGACTTGCTTGATCTTGCTGTTCTTCGAATCGCCGTTGGCCAGCGGCACGAAGCGCTCGCGGTCTTCGCCGCCCTCGCCGGTGTTGGACTTGCCGCCGATCCGGTTCATCGCGATCGCGAGGGTCTCGTGGGCTTCGCGGCTGATCGAGCCATAGCTCATCGCGCCGGTCTTGAAGCGCTTGACGATCTCCTTGGCCGGCTCGACTTCCTCGAGCGGGATCGATTTCCCTTTCTTGAGCTCGAAGAGGCCGCGCAGAGTGCAGAGGTTCTTGCTCTGCTCGTTCACCGACTTGGAGAAATCCTTGTAGTCCTTGAAGGAGTTGCCGCGCACCGAGGCCTGGAGCTTGGCCACCGTCTCGGGATTGAAAAGGTGGTACTCGCCGTCCCGCCGCCATTGGTATTGGCCGCCGACGTCGAGAGCCAAAGCCGCGCTGACCCGCTCGGGGAAAGCCCGGCGGTGGCGCTCCAAGGTTTCGCGGCAGATCTCTTCCAAGCCGATGCCTTGGATCCGCGAGGCGGTGTGGGTGAAATACTTATCGATCACCGCCTTGTTGAGGCCGATCGCCTCGAAGATCTGGGCGCCGCGGTAGCTCTGAATCGTCGAGATGCCCATCTTGGACATCACCTTGACGATGCCCTTCTTGACCGCCTTGAGATATTTCAGCTCGACCTTGCGGTGGTCGGTGTCGAGGAGGACGCCGCCCCGGATCAGGTCGTCGAGGGTCTCGAAGGCCAGATAGGGGTTGATCGCGCCGGCGCCGTAGCCGACGAGCAAGGCGAAGTGATGGACCTCGCGGGGCTCGCCCGACTCCAGGACCAAGCCGACCTTGGTGCGGGTTCCTTCGCGGACCAAGTGGTGGTGCACGCCGGCGGTGGCCAGCAAGCTGGGAATCGGCGCCTGCTTCTCGTCGACGCCGCGGTCCGAGAGGATCAGGATGTTGCAGCCGGCGGCGATGGCCGCGCTGGCCTGCCGGCAGATGCCTTCGATCGCCTTCTCCATCCCGGCGGCGCCTTCGGCGACCGGGAAGAGGATCGAGATCGTCTTCGACTGGAAGCCTTGATACGGCTGGCCTTCGAGCTGCTTGAGCTTGGCCAGCTCGTCGTTGTCGATGATCGGATTGCGCAGCTTGATCTGATGGCAGCTCTCGGGCTTGGGATCGAGCAGGTTGCGCTCCGGCCCGATGGTCGTGTCGACCGAGGTGACGATCTCCTCGCGGATCGCGTCGAGCGGCGGATTGGTCACCTGGGCGAAAAGCTGCTGGAAATAATTGAAGAGGTTCTGGGGCTTGTCCGAGAGCACCGCCAAAGGCGTGTCGGTGCCCATCGAGCCGATGGCCTCCTCGCCGTTCATCGCCATCGGGCGCATCAGCAAGCCGACGTCCTCGTTGCTGTAGCCGAACATCACCTGGCGCCGGGTCACGGTGGCGTGGTCGGGCTCGGGCAGCTCGGCCGAGGCCGGCAAATTCTCGAGGTCGACCAGGTTGTCCTTCAGCCAAGTCCCGTAAGGCTGGGCCGAAGCCAGCTGATGCTTGAGCTCGGCGTCGTCGATGATCCGGCCCTGGCCGATGTCGACCAGGAACATCTTGCCGGGCTGGAGCCGGCCCTTCAGCAGAACCTTCTCCGGCGGCACGTCGATGACGCCCACTTCCGAGGCCATGATGACCAAATCGTCCTTGGTCACGTAGTAGCGGCTGGGCCGCAGGCCGTTGCGGTCGAGGACCGCGCCGATCATCCGGCCGTCGGTGAAGGCGATCGAGGCCGGGCCGTCCCAGGGCTCCATCAGGCAGGAATGGTACTGATAGAAATCCTTCTTCTCCTGGCTCATCGTCTCGTGGCCGCTCCAGGCCTCCGGGATCATCATCATCACGGCGTGGGGCAGCGAGTAGCCGCCCATCGTCAGCATCTCGACGGCATTGTCGAAGGCGGCCGAGTCGGAGCCGAACTCCCGGATCACCGGCAGGATCTTCTTCAGCTCCTTGCCGAAGAGCGGCGAGGCGAAGAGGGCTTCGCGGGCCCGCATCCAATTGATGTTGCCGCGGACGGTGTTGATCTCGCCGTTGTGGGCGATGAAGCGGAAGGGATGGGCCAGCTCCCAGTTCGGGAAGGTATTGGTCGAGAAGCGCGAGTGGACCAAGCCGATCGCCGTCTTCATTTCCGGATCGGAGAGATCGGGATAGAAAGGGTTGAGCTGCTCGGTCGTCAGCATCCCCTTATAGAGGAGGGTCCGGCTGGACAGCGAGGGAATGTAGACGTCGGGCCAATTCTTCATCCGCGAGAAGCGGATCGCGTTCTCGAAGCACTTGCGGATGATGAAGAGGCGGCGCTCGAAGGCCTCGTCGGCCGGGCCGGGAAGGTTGGCGCCCTTCCCGCCCAAGCCGATGGCGAAATGCAAAATTTCGGGCATGGCGTCGCGGGCGGTCTTGCCGAGCATCGAGGGATCGATCGGGACCGGCCGCCAGCCCAGGAATTTTTGGCCTTCCTCGGCCACCAGGTGTTCGAGAATCTGCTTGGCCTTGTCGGCCTGGGCCTTGTCGGCCGGCAGAAAGAGAGTCCCGACGCCGTAGTCCCCTTCCTTGGGCAGCTCGATGCCGAGCTTGGCGAACTCCTTCCGCAAGAAAGAATCGGGAACTTGGATCAAGATGCCGGCGCCGTCGCCGGTGTTGACCTCGCAGCCGCAAGCGCCGCGATGGATGAGATGGTTGAGGGTGAGCAAAGCCTGCTCGACGATGTCGTGAGACTTCTTGCCCTTCATATGAACGATGAAGCCGACGCCGCAGGAATCGTGCTCAAAGCGCGAGTCGTAAAGGCCTTTTTCCTGCATCTGGCGACGGATTTGGTTCCGATCCATAAATCCCTCAAATTCTGTACGAATCCCGAAAAAAGCCAAATGGGTAGGCTCTATGCCACGGTTTTTTTGGGGATTTCAAGAAGGTATTTCTCAAAAAAACCGAGGAAATCCCAGGCCATTTTCTGTACGGAGTTTTCGGCGCGGCGCGGCAAAGGGTGTGCGAAAAAGCGCGGGAGTTTCCTTGGATAAGGCCTTGATATATGGCATCTTTCGGGTCTCTTGAACCCGACAATCGCCAAAATTTGGGATCGGCTCTTCCGCTACCGCTTCGTTTTTCTGTTCCTAACCCTTTTGGTTCCCTACGTCCTGCACCCCATGATGCAGACCGAGTTCCAGTCCATCCTCTCGCTGGACATCACCTTTTCCTTGGTCCTCTTCATGGGGGTTTTCGCCCTGAGCGACCGCCATCATTTGGCTTTGACCGCCTTGGCCATGGTCCTCCTCTCCCAGCTGCTCACCTGGAGCAGCCGGGCGATTTCGGGCCACTGGCTCATCGTCACCGGGATGATCCTGACGATGGTTTATCTGATTTACACGGTCAGCATCCTGTTCCGGCACGTCGTGAAAAGCCGGGCCCCGACTTTTCACACCATCTTCGCCTCGCTCTGCATCTATTTATTGACCGCCTACATCTGGGCCTTCGCTTATTCGCTGCTCGAGGACACCGTGCCGGGCTCCTTCCATTTCAATCCCGACCTCTTCGCGCTGGTGCCCAAGGGCAAGCATATCTACTCCCACCTTTATTATTTTTTCTATTTCAGCCTCACCACCCAGACGACCCTCGGCTTCGGCGACATCCTGCCGGCCTCGCCCTGGAGCCGGATGATGACCTCGATGGAGGCGGTCTTGGGCCAGCTCTACTTGGTCGTGATGGTGACCTATCTCATCGGCCTGCATATCACCGAGAAGGCGAGAGCCAGCAAGTAAGGCTCTTCCTTTCGGGCCCGAGTTCCGCTAGAAGGCCCCCGCGATGTTAACTCTGCGAAACCTTGAAAAATCCTACGGCCGCCGCCAGCTCTTCCAAAAGGTCAACCTCCAGATGAACGCCGGCGAGCGGTTGGGGCTGGTCGGCCGCAACGGCAGCGGCAAGAGCACCATTCTTCGGCTGATCTTGGGCGAAGAAGAGCCCGACGACGGCGAGATCCAGATGCCGCGGGGCTACCGGATCGGGCACTTGGCCCAGCATCTGAAGTTCACCGAATACAATATCCTCGACGAGGCCTGCTTGGGCTTGCGCGAAGGCCAGGAGCACGAGCGCTACAAAGCCGAGCGCATCCTCTTCGGCCTGGGCTTCAGCAAGGACGACATGTGGCGGCACCCCGACGAGTTTTCGGGCGGCTTTCAGATCCGCTTGAACCTGGCCAAGGTCCTGGTGTCGGAGCCCAACCTCCTGCTGCTCGACGAGCCGACCAACTATCTCGACATCGTCTCGATCCGCTGGATCACCCGTTTCCTCACCGAATGGGAAGGCGAGATGATCCTGATCTCCCACGACCGCGACTTCATGGACTCGGTGGTGACTCACGTGGCGGCTATCCATCGGGGCGGGCTGCGCCGGATGCCCGGCGACACCGAGAAGCTTTACGCCCAGATCCTGCAGGACGAGGAAATTCACGAGAAGACCCGGCTCAACCAGCAGAAGAAGCTCGACAAGGAGCTGGCCTACATCGATCGCTTCCGGGCCAAGGCCAGCAAGGCTTCCTCGGTCCAATCGCGGATCAAGCGGCTGGCCAAGCAGCCGGCGCTGGAGAAGCTGGCCCATTTGGACGAGCTCGACTTTTTTTTCCGCGAGGCTCCCTTCGCTGCCGACCGGATGATGGAGACGCGAGCCGCGGATTTTCACTACGATCCGGCCCAACCCCTCATCGCCGGCCTGAATCTCAAAATCTCGGCCGGTGAGCGGGTCGCGGTGATCGGAAAGAACGGCCGCGGCAAATCGACCCTGCTCAAGCTCTTGGCCGGCGAAGTCGAGCCGCTGAACGGCGAGGTCTACCGCCATCCCGAGCTCAAGATCGGCTACTTCGGCCAGACCAACATTCAGCGACTGCAGGAGGATTTGACCATCGAGCAGGAGGTCGCCTCGGCCAACGTGGCCCTGGGCTTGACCCAAGTCCGGGGGCTTTGCGGCACCATGCTCTTCTCCGGCGACTTGGCCGAGAAGAAGATCTCGGTTCTCTCGGGCGGCGAAAAAAGCCGGGTCCTGCTGGCCAAGATCCTGGCCCAGCCTTCCAACTTCCTTTTGCTCGACGAGCCGACCAACCACCTCGACATGGAATCGATCGAGGCCTTGATCGAGAGCATGGAGGAATTCACCGGCGCGGTCGTGATCGTCACCCACAGCGAGCGGATCCTGAAAGAGCTGCCGACCAAGCTGGTGGTTTTCCAACACGGCGGCGTCGAGGTTTTCGACGGCGGCTACGAGGAGTTCCTCGACCGTGTCGGCTGGGAAGAAGAAGCCAGCTCCAAGCCCAAGAAGGCGCCGAGCGAGGCCTTGGGCGGCAAGAGCAAAAAGGAGCAGCGCAAGCAGCGCTCCGAGCTGCAAACCGAGCGCGCCAGGATCCTGGGCCCGCTGAAGAAAGAAATCGAAGCTCTGGAATCCCAGATCAGCGGCTGGGAATACGAAATCGCGGCCGGCCAGGAAGAGCTGGCCCGAGCTTCGCAAGAAACGAGCGGTGGCCGGGTCGCGGCAGCCGGGAAGAAAATCAAGGATTTGGAGAAGGCCATCGAAGAGGCTTTCGAAAAATTGGCTGCAATCCAACAGCGCCACGACGAAGAAGAGAAGCGCCTGACGTAGGGGCGACCCTTGCGGTCGTCCCGGGCACGGCCTTTGCCACCGCCGCGGACTGGGCGACCGCAAGGGTCGCCCCTACAAGCCCTTGCCACTCAAATTCGCACGTTGTATCTGCCCTCCATGTCCAAGCTCGACGCCCTCGTCCAGAAAGTCTTCTCGCACCCCGACAACTTCGGCAAGCTGATCGGCTATGACCTCGAATCCTTCACCGACACCTCGGTTCGAACCTCGCTGTCCATCGCCGATCGCCACTTGAGCCCGGCCGGCGTCACCCACGGCGGCGTCATCTCGGCCTTCGTCGATTTCTCGATGGGCGCCGCGCTCTTCACCCAGCTCAAGAGCGGCGAGCGGACTTCGACCATCGAATTCAAGATCAACTACTTGAGTCCGGTGAAGCTGGGCGAGAAGATCCACTGCGACGCCAAGGTGAAATTCAAAGGCAAATCCCACGCCGTCCTGGAATGTCACGTCTTCCGGGAGGAAGGGAAGGACGTCGCTTTCGCGGTGGGAACTTACAATATTTACTAGTCCAGCCCATTCCTTAACCGATGGGGGTTGAAGGGGGAGAATGGAATTCGCCCCCTGAGCTTTAGCTCGCCCGAACTTGCTTCGGGCGAGCGAATAGCCGGGAAGGACGTCGCTTTCGCGGTCGGAACTTACAATATTTATTGATTGCTCCTGCCCCGCCTCGCTTTGCATAATTCCCCCTAATCGAAAGGGGGGACCTATGCGAAAACTCCTGTTAGCCTTGATCAGCGGATCTTTTTTGGCTTTCCAAGTCATGTCCTGCGGCGGCGACAACGACAATAACGTCGTCGCCCTCGAAATCTCGCCCGAGGGGCCGACCATCGTCCGCCGCGATGCCACCCTCCAGTTCAGCGCCAACGTTCCGGTCAGCTGGACCGTCGAGGGCGGCGACTCCCGCGGCACGATCGACGCCAACGGGCTTTACACCCCGCCGGCGACGCTCCCGGTCGACGACGCCGCGGTATCGGTGGTGGCGACGACCGAAGACGGCCAATCGGCTGAATCCTTCGTCGAGCTTCGGGCCGCCGACGTTCTGAGCTTTAGCCCCGCGCTTCCGATCAATCAAACACCCATTCCCTTCGCGGCCGTGCTGACCACCATCATCCTCGGTCCCTTGAGCGATCGGATCGCCGTCGCTCCCCAAGCGGTGCAGGTCGACTCGGTCTGGGGAAACGACGATTCCGGCGCCATCACTCTATTCGGCCAAAGCGACGATTTCGCCGCTTTCTCGCCGGAACAGCCGATCACCGAGGCCGCCGAGGAATTGTCCCCGGTCGGCATCGACAAGGATCTCCAAGGCAATCCGATGCTCATGCTGGTTTCGGGGACGCCGAATAATCGGATCCAGTTCATGGCCAGCGACGACGGTGGGGCCACCTTCAATGAGCCGGTCCCGGTCTCCACCCCCAATCCGACCAACCCCCAGGTTGGCGGAAATTTTCGGCAGGATGAGGAGGGCATCCTGCACTTAGTGTTCAGCGAAACCGACACAAGCGTCCTCGACGGTCCGACCAACGTCTTCTATACCAACAGCAACGACGGCGGAGGCACCTGGTCGCCGGCCATTCCCTTGAGCGACGCCATCGACGACTCGGTCGAGATCGGCTTCGCCTTCATGGGCGTCAGCGGCAACGGCCAAAACATCGTCGGCTGCTGGAACGAGGATGAAAATATCGCCTATTCCCACAGCTCCGACGGGGGAGCCAATTTCAGCGCCCCCCAGAGCCTGACCTCGGCCGATGAGAACGAGCTTTGCCGGGTGGCGGTCGGACCCCAGGGCGAGTTTTACATCACCTACACGGCGATCGTCGGCCCCGACCAGGCCAATATCGTGGTCCGCAAGAGCACTGACGGCGGCCAGACTTTCGGCGGCCCGGTCAATGCCAATGGCGCGGCGCCGGTGGTGGGCGAGGCGATCGCCATGATCTCGGTCGATGATCTGGGCCGGATCGACGTCGTCTGGATCTCCGATCTCGAAGGCGATGGCCAAGGCGGCGACATCGTCCATGCCCGCAGCCTCGACGGCGGGACGGCCTTCAGCGAAGCCGTCACCGTCTTCGACGCCACTACCGCCGACGAGATTGGCTTCCCCAACGGCCTTCGGCACGACCGGGCCGGCCGGCTTTATCTCCAATATTTCGACGTCTTTGAGTCGCCGGCCGATTCCAATCTCTTCTTGGTCCACGGCGAATAGCGCCACCGGGGCTTTCCTGCTAGGATGAAAGCCTCATGGCCAATGGCAACTTAGCTGTCGCCGAAAATGTCCCGGGAGACTTCTTCGTCGACTCCACCTGCATCGACTGCGACACCTGCCGGCAGCTCGCGCCCGAGACCTTCGGCGAAGCGCCGGACTACTCCTTCGTCCGCCGCCAACCGACCGATGACCAAGAGCGCCGCCGGGCCCTCCAAGCCCTGCTGGCCTGCCCGACCAGCTCGATCGGCGCCCGCCAGAGCAATGCCCGCGAGGTTTTGTCGGACTTCCCCCTACCAATCGAGGACGAGGTCTATTACTGCGGCTTCAACTCCGAGTCTTCTTTCGGCGCCAACAGCTATTTGGTAAAACATCCCGCGGGCAATTGGCTGATCGACTCGCCGCGCTTCCTGCCGGTCTTGGTGAAGCGCTTCGAAGCGGCCGGCGGCGTTGGCCGGATCTTCCTCACCCACCGCGACGACGTCGCCGATTCCGACAAGTACGCCCAACGCTTCGGCGCCGAGCGGATCATCCATGAGCGCGACGCTTCGGCGGTGAAGGACGCCGAGCGCAAGATCGGCGGCGACGAGGCCGTTCCCTTCGGCTCCGACTTCCTCCTCATCCCCACTCCCGGCCATACCCGCGGTCACGCGGTGCTGCTCTACAAGAACCGCTATCTCTTCACCGGCGATCATCTGGCTTACAGCCGCCGCCGCCAAAGCCTCACCGCCTTCCGTCGGGCCTGCTGGTATTCCTGGGAGGAGCAGATCCGCTCGATGGAGAAGCTGCTCGATTACGATTTCGAATGGATCCTGACCGGCCATGGCGAGCGGATCCATTTGCCGCTTCCGGAAATGAAGCGGCAGCTGAGGGAATTGATCGGCTGGATGAAGCGGGCTTAGCGCGGCGGCGGATTGAACTCCACCGTCCGTTGGAGATAGGTCTGCAGCCCGATGAAGCCCATGTGCACGCCGTAACCGTCGCCGTAGGCCCCGCGATAACCTACGGTGAATTCCATCCAATCCAAGGGACGATAGCCGAAGGTCAGCTCGGTGTTGGTTTCGGAGAGACCGACCGGCGGCGACAGGGTCAGGTTGGGTGAATCGGCCCGGCTGAGCAGGAAGAGAGCTCCGCGGACTCGAAAGCTCCCGGGATGGAAGTCGGCCAAGAAGGTCGCGACATTGCGGTCGGCGACGGTCTCGAAGTCGCGGCCCCGCGACCAGGCGTGTTGGTGGCTGAAGCCGAAACCGCCGGAGAAGATGCCGTATTCGAGGAAGGCGCCGCCGCCGGCGCCGAAGGTGTTGCCGTGATCGAGGATGTCGGTCCGAGCCGGATCGGGCGGATTGCCCCGCAGGACCAGATAAGAGGTCAGGCCCAAGACCGGCGCGTTGGCGCCGGAGGTCAAGGCCAGGCGAAGGCCACCTTGGGTGATCCCCATCACCGTCCCGTCGCCGCCCCACATCACCGCCGCCGCGGCGGTCGCCTCGCGGACGGTGCTGGTCTCCGACTCGTATTCGTAGCGAAACTCGCCGTTGAGCCAACCGAGCGGAATCCAAGTTTTGGCGTATTCGGCGCCCGGCGCGTAGCCGTAGTTGGTGAAGAAGTTATCGAAATGGGTCTGCTCGTAATAGTGCGGCCCGATCCGAAGCTGGATGCCGTTGGCGAAACGCCAACCGGTGCTGAAGCTGCGGACGCCGAGATGATAGCGGCTGGGCGTGGTCGGCGTTCCGCCGATGCTGTTGACCAAGAGGAAAGGCGATTGCGGCGTCAGGGCATGGGAGCCGTGCTGCTCGTAGTAGTCGAGCTCGGCCGGCGACTCGACCTCATTGTAGAAGCCGGTCTCGACGTTGAGCTCCAGGAACCAACCGCCGACGTTGAGCCGGGCTCCCGGATTCAGGCGGAAGCCGCCGGGCCAGCCGGTCGGCGTCGAGGGAAAAGGTAGGATACCTAAGCTATTGAATTGAAAGTCAAAACCGTCTCCCATGGAGCCCTAACCAATGATGAAAATAAATTTCAAAAATATGTGGCGGCGGATTTTATGGGAGATTTCTCGATTTTATTGATTTTTAGTTGCTCAAATAAATGAAAATATGTGGCTTGGGCAATTTATTGAAAATTAGTTTCAATTATAGGTCATCCTGAGGAGCGGAGCGACGAAGGATCTGCGACCTGCCAAGGCGCTTTGAAAGCCGGGGCCCCTTCGTTTTTACGAAGGCAGTCCGAGCCATGAATTGATTCGGTGGTCGCAGATCCTTCCCCCCAATCTCAACGAACCTCGCGGCGTTCGACTGGGGCCCCCGCTCAGGATGACCGGTGCAAAGCCTCAGTGCGAATGAGAATGCCCCTCGGTGCTGCCGAGGAGAAAAGCCCCGCTTAGATTGGCCGCGATTTGCTCGGCGAGCTCCGAGTTCTCGGCCGCCGAGATCGTCACGAGGGTGTCGCCTTGGCAGAGTGCGCCAAGATCGACCCCGGCAAAGACGGCATTGGGATCGACCTCGACCAAAATCTCGGCCTCCTCCCCGCCGTGGACTTCGATGGCCTGCCCTGCGGGATCGACGTCGATCGTCTCCCCGTCGGCGGCCAGCGCCACTTGCAAGGTGCAGGCGTCGCCGCCGTTCGCCGCCGCGGCTTCCAAGAATACCGAAAGACCCGCCAAGCTGGGCGGCAAGCCTTCCGCATTCTTCAGGCCGCGGGCCCGGAGGAAGCGCTGGGCTTGGCCGGCCTCGGCCAAGCCTAAAGTCAGGGCGACCCCATCATATTCGCCGGCCGGGACTTCCTCGATCTCGACCACGTCGACCACTTCCTCGTCGAAGAAGTCGGCGCCGAAGGGGGCTTGGGCTTCGATCTCGCCCAACCGAATCGCCGAAAATGCCAAGGCAAAGTGGCCGAAAGTCAGGCGATAGCCGTCGTTAGTCAGGTAGATCTCGCCCTCTTCTAAGCCTTGCAATTGGAGTGAAAGCCCAGCCGCCCCATTTTCCTCTTCGGGGCTATTGCCAGGACCGGAAGCGCAGCCGCCCAGGATTAGGGCCAGCAGTAAAATCAAGTTTGAAATCTTCTTCATGTTCTCTCCTTGTTTGAAAATGAAATCGAAAACTCAACGCAACACCAGGCAGTCCGAAACCGGGGTGTCGGCCGGAAGTCCCTCCAGGGCCACGGTCGCCGGCGTCACGATCGCGTCATGGGCTTGATGATGGTGGAGGACGACGCCGTCCACTTCATGATCATGGCCGGCCGCCTCGCGGAAAGCGCCGCGCCGCAGGATGCAGCCGGCTCGCCCCTCGGCGAAGCCTTGGCGGAGGGGCGCTTGCGGGCTGTTCAAGGCCGAGCGATAGAGCGTGTAAGCCTCCATCAAGTCCATCAAATCGCCGAGCTGGTCGAACTCGCAGGGCCGGCCCGAATAGAGATAAGTTTGGAGGCCCTCCAGCGCCGCGAACCGCTCGCGCAAAACCGGATCGCGAGCCGCCGCGCCGAAATCGCTCCCTTCGTTCAAGCTGGGAAAAAACCCGAAGAGCGAAGGCCCGGCTCTTTCCTCGGAAAGAACGACGCTCCCGCCTTCGATCCGGCAAGCGCCGCCGCGAAGCAATTCATGGAGACGGCAAAGCTCGGCCCGCGGATCCTGGATCGCGAAGCGCTCGGGACGAGGCGCATCGCCGCGACAGCGGCCGGGCGCCGGATTGGGGTTGAAGGCCGGAGCAGGCCGAGACAGCGGCACTTGTAAGGGCAACGGCCGCGTCGGACCAGACTCGGCGGCCG
>DATEDP010000087.1 GCA_035281585.1 bacterium | reverse complement strand
GATTAAATTTAGGGATTTAGATTTATCGGTGTCCAAATATGTACATAAAACAAAAGAGCGCATGTTTCCTGTCAATTGAATCCCTAGTCAATTTATCAAAGTGATTGTCAATTGTTTGACGATAAGTACAGAAATGACTCGTAGTGTCATCTCGGAGGCAAGGTCATTCTGAGCCCGTTCAGGGCGTAGCGCTTTCAAGACGCGCCTTGATCCCCTCGGCGAAGCTCAAAGACACTTCGATCGCGGCGGCGATCTCCTCGGCGGGACTTTCCTTGAGCCGCTTGACGCTGCCGAAATGCTTGAGCAGGGCCTTTCGCCGAGCCGGGCCGATGCCCGGAATCTCTTCCAAGGCCGACTTCAGGCCGCGCTTCTTGCGGAGCTTGCGGTGGTACTCGATGCCGAAGCGATGGGCCTCGTCGCGGATCTGAACCAGGATGTAGAGGGCCGAGGAATTCGCCGGAAAGAAAATCGGGTCCTTGCGGTTGGGAAGGAAGACCCGCTCTTCGCTCCTCCTTCGCTCGCTGGCGCGAGCTTCGGCGGACACGGTCCGGCCTTCCTCCTCAATCAGCTTGCTCTTGGCCAAGGCCACGATGTCGATGCCGGTCAAGTTACGGTCGCGGAAGGCCTGGAGAGCCGCGTTGAGCTGGCCCTTGCCGCCGTCGATGACGAAGAGATCGGGCAAGGCCCACTTCTCGGGATTCTCGGTGGCCCGGCGCAGACGGCGGCTCAAGACCTCGTACATCGAAGCGAAGTCGTTGGCGCCCTCGACGGTCCGAATCTTGAAATGGCGGTAGCCCCGGCGATTGGGCTTGCCGTCTTGGAAGCAAACCATCGAGCCCACCGAGTCCCGGCCTTGGATATTGCTGATGTCGTAGCACTCGATGGTCCGCGGCAATCGGTTCAGCTCGAGCCGGCGCTGGAGGTCGGCCAGGGCCTGCTCGGAGTCTTTATCCCGCTGGCCTCGGGCCTGAAAAGCCTGGCGGGCGTTTTGATGGGCGAGCTGAAGCAAGGAGAGCTTCTCGCCGCGCTGGGGAACGAGGAGCCCGGCTTTGCGGCCGGCCCGCTCCGAAAGGATTTCGGACAGAGTTTCACTCTCCTCCACCGCCGCGCCCAAGAGAATCTCGGCCGGCAGGAATTGGCCTTCGGCGTAATACTGCAGCAGGAAGTTCGAGACCAGCTCCCCATCCTCCTCCAAGGACTTGAAGTGGAATGTCCGGCTTTCTTGCAAGGCTCCTTCGCGGACCATCATCAAATAAATCGTGGCCGCCTCGCCCTCGCGGTGGAAGCCGACGACGTCGCGGCTGACCTGGCGGTGGCTCACCACCTTCTGCCGCTCGAGGGTTCGCTCGACGTCGGAGAGCAGGTCGCGGTAGCGGGCCGCCTCTTCGTATGATTCGGCCTCGGCGCTCTTGGCCATCAGGTCGCGGAGATTCTTCTTCAGCTCCTCGGCCCGGCCTTCGAGGAAAAGACGGGCCTGCTGCACCAGCTTGACATAGTCCTCGCGGCTCACGTAGCCGACGCAAGGCGCGTCGCAGCGGTGAATCTGGTATTGAAGGCAAGGCCGGACCCGGTTGCGGAACTCATGATCGCCGCAGGTCCGAAGCTTGAAATGGCTGTCGATGAAATCGGCGACCTCGCGCGAAGCCCAGGCCGAGGAATAAGGCCCGAAGTAAAGGCTGCCGTCCTTGCGGATCTTGCGGGTGACGTAGATCCGGGGAAATTCGTCGCGGATCGAGAGCTTGATGCTGACGTAGCTTTTGTCGTCCTTGAGGTTGACGTTGTAGCGCGGCCGATGCTTCTTGATCAGGGTGTTCTCGAGGAGAAGCGCTTCCTTGGCGTTGTCGGTCAGGATGGCTTCGACCGAGCCGACCTTGGAGATGAGAAAGCGCACCTGGTAACGCTCGCCCGAATCCTTGGCGAAATAGCTCGCCACCCGTGAGCGCAAGTTGGCGGCCTTGCCGACGTAGAGGATCTCGCCTTTGGCGCTCTTCATCAGATAAACCCCGGGCGAGCGGGGAAGATGCTCGTAGAGATTTTTTTCGGCGTTTCCGGGCATCGGCCTACCTTAACAAAGCGATTTCCTTCCTACCAAGATTTGATATTCCATCCCACCATGCCCCGAAAAGGCCCTTTTCCCGGCCCTTCCATCGTGGCCGTCGACACCGGCGGGACCTTTACCGATTTCTTCGCCCTGAGCGGCGGCGGTTTCCGCAGCCATAAGCGGCCCTCGACCCCGGCCGACCCCTCCCGCGCCATCCTCCAGGGCCTGGCCGAGATGAAGATCTCCGGGCCCTGCCTCCTGATCCACGGCAGCACGGTGGCCACCAACGCCCTGCTCGAGCGCCGAGGCGCCCGGGTCGCCCTTTTGACGACCGCCGGTTTCGAAGACGTCCTCGAGATCGGTCGGCAAAACCGGCCCCGCCTCTACGAGCTGGAGCCTTGGCGACCCGCCGCTTTGGTCCCGCGCCGGCTCCGCTTCGGCGTCGCGGAAAGGCTGGGGCCGGGTGGAGCGGTTTTGCGGAAATTGGAAAAGGCCGAGCTGAAGCGCTTGCTCCGGGAGCTCAAAAAGCACCGCTTCGAGGCTCTCGCCATCGGGCTACTTCACGCCTACGCCGATCCGGCCCACGAGCGGCGCTTGGCCCGGGCCCTTCAATCCCTGAAGGCGCCGATCTCGCTTTCTTCCGAGATCTGCCCCGAGTTTCGGGAATACGAACGGATCTCCACGACCTGCGTCAACGCCTACGTCGCCCCGAAGATGTCGCGCTATTTGACGCGGCTGCAGGCCAAGCTCCGCCATCCGGTTCGGGTGATGCAGTCGAACGGCGGCAGCCTTTCGCCGAAGGAAGCTTCGAACCAGGCCTTGTGGACCTTGCTTTCGGGCCCGGCCGGCGGCGCGCTCGGCGCCCTCGAAATCTTGAAACGGGCCGGCTTCGACAAGGCCCTCACCCTCGACATCGGCGGCACCTCGACCGACATGAGCCTGATCGACGGCGGATTGGAATGGACCAGCGAGACGGTCTTGGGCGGCTGCCCGATCAAAACGCCGATGATCCGCATCGACACCATCGGCGCCGGCGGCGGCTCAATCGCCCGGGTCGACCTGGGCGGCGTCCTCAAGGTGGGGCCGGAGAGCGCCGGCGCCGACCCCGGCCCGATCTGCTATGGCCGGGGCGGAACCCAGCTCACCGTCACCGACGCCCAAGTCTGGCTGGGACGGATCCCG
>DATEDP010000086.1 GCA_035281585.1 bacterium | reverse complement strand
CGGCCTTGCAGGCCGAGCACTGGTTGCAGGACTCGACGTAGAGGAAGCGGCTGAGCGCTTCGGTCACGGCCCGCATCGGGGCGCGCTCGCCCAGGGCGATGAAGCCGGCCGAGCCCAAGTTGGAGCCGATCGCCCGCAGCGAGCCGAAGTCGGCCGGCGTGTCGAGCTGCTCCGGCGGAATCAAGGCGGCGCTGACGCCGCAGAGCAATCCCTTCCAGCTTCGGCCTTCGACCGGGCCGCCGCCTTCATCTTGCAACAGCGAACGCAAGGTCCGCCCGGCCTCGACCTCGTAAACGCCGGGCCGAGCCACGTCGCCGCTCAAGGTGACCAAGATCGTTCCCGGCGTGTCCGCGCTGCCCAAACGGCGGAAGGACTCGGCGCCGTGGCGGAGGATGGTGGCGACGTGAGCCAGAGTTTCGGCGTTGTTCACCAAGGCCGGGTTGGGCGAGACCGGCGTCGCGAAGAGACCGCGCTCGTAAGGCGGTTCATCGGCCGGTCGGGGAAAGGGCCCTTCGTTTTCAATGACGTTGAGCAAGGCTTTCTCCTCGCCGAGCAAGTACTCCTCGGGACCTTGGACGAAGTGCAAAGGCAGCCGTTTGAAGCCGGCCCGCCGCTTCATTTCATGCCAGGCCTTCTTGAGCGCGGCGAGCTCGGGCTCGAAAGAAGACTTCAAGACGATGTAGGCGGCTTTGGCCCCGATAGTGGCTGCGGCCATCGTCAGGCCCTCGAGCACCGCGTAGGGATTTTTGCGGAGAAGGAAACGGTCTTTAAAAGTGCCCGGCTCGCCTTCGGCGGCGTTGCAGACCGCGTAGCGGGTTTTACAAGGATGCTCCAGCAGGCTGCGCCATTTCCTTCCGGTCGGAAAGCCGGCGCCGCCACGGCCGCGCAGGCCCGAGTTCTCGAGCTCTTCGATCGCTCGAAGCGGAGCCACGGCCATCACCTCGCGCAGCTTGCCGCCATGCCATTCCTCGTACTCGGCATAGGAAGAGGGGGAGTGGGCCAAAAGGAGATGGTGGCCCGGTTTTGAGACTTTGAAATTCTTCATAAAATTAGACAAAAACCGTAAAAATTAGACAAAACATATTGAAATTCTCCATATTGCTCCTTATGATTTTATCAAAATGATCAACAATTGGACAATTTTTCTCCTCGCCAAGACCGCTGAGCCAAAAGCCCCGCGACGCAAGGGGGTCGAGCGCCCACGGGGCGCCGAAGAGCGGGGTTACGAAGGTTCCGGCTTTCGCGAGCGTTATGAGGACCGTAGCGAGCGGCGCCGCGGCGGCCGCGGGAAAGTTCGAGGTCGCGTCATGAATCGATTCTTCCTCGCCTGCTTATTGGGATGCTCCGGCTTGGCCTTGCTCGGCTGTCCCCGCCAGAGCAATCCGGAGGGGGCGATGACGACGGCGCCGGTTTCGGTGGCGGATCAGAAAACCCAGATCGCCAAGGAAGGCGGCGATTATTCCTTCGGTCTTCCCGGCTGCGACGCCTTCGTGAAAAAGTATGAGGATTGCGTGAAAAACATCGGGTCCGGCGAGGAGCGCGAAAAATTCCGCGTTCTCTTCGAGAAGACCGTCGAGGACTTAGGCAAGGCTCAGGCCGGCGCGACGCCTTATTCGCTGGAAGAAGCCTGCTCGCGCCGCGAGCAGGAAGCCAAGAGCTTGTTGGTCGCGAAGTCCTGTTCCTGGTGAGAGATGAAATCTTCCAAGGAAAAAAAGGAAGAGGCCAAGAATGAAAAGTTCCTGCGCGGACGGCCGGAGCCGCAGGGCAGGCCGGCCTCGGTCCAGCAGCTTCCGCCTCGCACTCGGTCGGTGAATTCCGATCCCGACGAAGAGCGCTACGGAAATACGCCGCCGGCGCCCGAAAGCCGGCCCAGCCATCATTCTTGAACCATCTCCATGCCGCAACAACAGCGCGGCGCCAGATTTCCACCACCGCCGGGCTTGGCTCCCTGAATCACTTCGATCTCGCAACCGCATTGGGGATTGGAGCAACGATACTTTTGTCCTTTCATGAGCGCCATAAAGCCTCCTTCGACAGAGTTTTGTTTAATTTTAATTTCACTATATTAAACAATCCAGTCATTTTGTCTAAATCTTAAGAAAGGGATTAATTGATAAAAATATTTAAAAAACATGGTGTTAACTATAAAAAGGCATTTTCCTTCCCAAGTTAAACAAATTCACCTATGATTTGCTGATAGAGGTTTCGGCATGCCTTCCAAGGACAAGACTCAACCCATTCAAAAAGTCGCCCGCTTGACCGGTCTGAATCCCCACGTCATCCGGATGTGGGAAAAGCGCTATCAGGCGGTGAAACCGGAGCGCACTCAAACCAACCGTCGAGCCTACACCGACGAGGACATCGAGCGCCTCCAGCTCCTGGGTTACTTGACCCGCGAAGGCCATCGGATCGGCCAAGTCGCTCGCATCTCCTTGACCGAGCTCAAAGAGTTGGTGCGGAGCCTGGAAAACGAAAAGCGGGTGGAGCGGAAAGCGGAGAGCGAGCCCGAGGACCTCTTGACCGGCTGTCTCCAGGCGGTGTCGCAGATCGATGCCACCGCCCTCGACTTGGCCCTGGCTAAGGCCACCATCTACATGAGTCCCTTGGTCCTCATCGAAACCTTGGTGGTTCCCTTGATCGAGGAAGTTTTGGCCCGAGTCCGCCAAGGCAAGCTTCGCTTGGTGCATGAGCGCTTCACCCACGCCTGTCTTCGGCCCTTCCTGGTCAACTTCATGAAGTCCTACGAGGTGCTGCCCCACGCGCCGCGCCTGATCTCGACTTGCCCGGCCGGGCAGCACCAGGAGTTCGGCGCGCTCTACGCGGTCTCGGCCGCGGCCGCCAGCGGTTGGAACGCCACCTACCTGGGGCCGAACCTGCCGGCCGAGGAGATCGCCGCCGCCGCCCATCAGCTTGCGGTCCGCTTGGTGATCCTCAATCTCAACCAGCCGTGGAACGACCCGCGCATCCATTCCGAGCTGCAAGGCCTGCGCAAGCTGCTGGCGCCGGAAGTGAAGATCCTGGCCGTCGGCAGCGGCGTTGCCCCCTACCGCGGCGCCCTCGAGAAGGTCGGGGCTCTCTCGTCGGGAAATTTTCCGGACCTGCTTGAGCAGCTGGAAGACTTGCACCGGGAGGTGACTCACGGGGGATAGGATATGGCCGGCCATTCCCTACAAATCGAGGGCCATGAGCTCAAGCTCAGCAACCTCGACAAGGTTTTCTATCCCGCCGCCGATTTCACCAAGGCTCAGGTCCTCGACTACTATATCCGGATCGCTCCCCATCTCCTGCCCCATCTGAAGGGCCGTCCTCTGACATTGAAGCGCTATCCCGAAGGCGTGCGCGGCCCTTTTTTCTACGAAAAGCGCTGTCCGCCCTATCGGCCTTCCTGGTTCAAGACCACCCGGGTGTTCAGCGAGCATCGGGGCGAGGACATCCATTACTGCATGGTCGAGGATTTGGCCCAACTGGTTTGGCTGGTGAACTTGGCCGATCTCGAGCTCCATGTCAGCTTGAGCCTGGGCAAGGACATCCTCCGCCCGACGACGATGGTCTTCGACCTCGATCCGGGCCCGGGCGTCGGCATCCTTGAATGCGCCGACCTGGCCTTGCGAATCAAAGAGTTTCTCGGCCGGCAAAAGCTCGAGTGTTTGCCCAAAACTTCGGGCTCCAAGGGGATTCAGGTCTACGTCCCGCTTAACACGCCGGTCGATTATGAAAGGACCAAGACCTTCGCCAAGGGGCTGGCCGAGGCCTTCGAGGCCCGCTACCCCCAAGAGGTGGTTTCGAAGATGGCGAAGAGCCTGCGAAAGGGTAAAATTTTCATCGATTGGAGCCAAAACGACGATCATAAGACGACGGTTTGCGTCTATTCGCTGCGGGCGAAGGAGAGGCCGACCGTTTCGACTCCGCTGCGCTGGACCGAGCTGAGCAGGGCCCTGAAATCCGGCGACGCGGAGGCCTTGAGCTTCGACGCCGACGCCGTGCTGAAGCGAGCCAAGAAATATGGCGACCTTTTCGCGCCGGTGCTGAAGCTCAAGCAAAAACTGGAGGAATTATGCACGCCATCTGGAAAGGATCGATCAGCTTCGGCCTCGTCACGATCCCGATCTCGCTCTACTCGGCGACCCGGAGCGAAGAGCTGAAATTCCGCATGCTGCGCCGGAGCGACCTGAGCCCGATCAACTACAAGCGGGTGGCCGAGGCCGACGGCAAGGAAGTCCCCTGGGACCAGATCGCCAAGGGCTATGAGTACGAGGACGGGAAATACGTCATCCTCAAGGACGAGGATTTCAAGCAAGCCGACGTCGAAGCGACCCAAACCGTCGACATCGTCGATTTCGTCGAATTGGACGACATCGACCCGGTCTTCTTCTCCAAGCCTTACTACATGGTGCCGGTCAAGGGCGGCGAAAAGGCCTATGCCTTGCTGCGGGAGGTTCTAGCTGAGACCGGAAAAGTCGGGATCGCCAAGGTGGTGATCAAGACCCGCCAGTATCTGGCGGCGGTGAAGCCGCGGCGCCATGCCTTGGTGCTGGAGCTGATGCATTTCGCCGACGAGATCTCGGACCTCGACTCCTTTTCCATTCCCAAAGAAACCAAGCTTGGCGCCAAGGAGATCGAGATGGCCAAGACCTTGGTCAAGTCGATGAGCGAGAAGTGGAAGCCCGACAAGTACCACGACGATTACAAGGAAGCCTTGATGAAGCGGATCCAGGCCAAGATCAAGGCCGGCGGCAAGGAGATCCCGACCAAGGCCGCGCCGAAGAAACGGGCCGCCAACGTCATCGACTTGGTGGACGTGCTGCGCAAGAGCATCCGGGAAAGCGGCCGGCCCAAAAAGAAGTCCAATCGCCGGGCGTCTTGAGGAAGAAGGATGGGACTGGCCCGTTATCAAAAAATGCGCGATTTCCAGCGGACGCCCGAGCCGGCGGGTTTCCTCAAGCGGGGCAAGGGCCATTCCTTCGTCATCCAAAAGCATGCCGCCCGACAGCTGCATTACGATTTCCGGTTGGAGATGGAAGGCGTCCTCAAATCCTGGGCCGTTCCCAAGGGCCTGCCGACCCGGCGGGGCGAGCGCCGGCTGGCGATGCACGTCGAGGATCATCCCTTGGCCTATGCCGATTTCGAGGGGATCATCCCGGCCGGCAATTACGGCGCCGGCTCGGTGATGGTCTGGGACTTCGGCACCTTCGACGCCGATGGCCGGGGCGGCCCGGCCGGCTTGAAAAAAGGCCATATCGATTTGACCCTCCACGGAAAAAAGCTGAACGGCGATTGGACGATGGTTCGGATGCGTCGGGTCGAGAACGGCAAGGATCCCTGGCTCATCTTCAAGCGCGAAAATGACATGAAGGCCATCGGCCCTCGGGTCGACGACCGTTCGGCCCTGACCGGCCGGACCATGAAGCAGATCGCCGAGCAGAAGAAAAGGGTTTGGCAGAGCAACCGCGGCTCCAGCGGCAAGCTGAAACCGGCCGAGGAACCCGAGCCAGCTGCGAAAGCGCCGAAGCTTTCAGCCAAGCTTAAGCCGGCTAAGCCGGCCTTCGTCGAGCCGATGAAAGCGCTGCTGGTCGAGGCCATCCCGGCCGGCGATTGGAAGTACGAGCTGAAGTTCGACGGCATCCGGGCCTTGATCCTCAAAGCCGGCAAGAAAGTCCAAGTCCTCTCGCGCAACCGAAAGGATTACAGCGAGCGTTTCGCCGACTTGGCTCGGGCCGTCGCCGAGCTTCCGGCCAAGAGCGCGGTCTTGGACGGCGAAGTCGTCGCCTTGGACCAAAAAGGCCGCTCCTCCTTCCAACTGCTCCAGGCCCCTTTGCTCGAGGACCAGGAAGCGCCGGTCTATTATTATGCCTTCGATCTCCTTCAGCTCGAGGGCAAGGATTTGAAGGCCCTGCCATTGAGCGAGCGCAAGCGCTTGTTGGAGGAGCTGCTCCAAGAGAGCGAAGACCCATTGCGCTTCTCGGCCAACCTTGAGGGCAAACCCGAAGTCCTGCTCAAGAAAATCCGCTCGTTGGGGCTCGAGGGCTTGGTCGCCAAGCGGGCCGACTCGGTCTACGAGAGCGGTCGTCGCAGCGGCGCCTGGCTGAAGCTCAAGGTCACCCAGCAACAGGAGTTCGTCATCGGCGGCTTTACCGAGCCCCGCCGTAGCCGGCCTTACTTCGGCGCCTTGATCGTGGGTTACTATGAAGGCAAGGAGCTGCGTTTCGCCTCCAAGGTCGGGACCGGCTTCGACCACGCGCTCTTGAAGAGCTTGCACGGCCAGCTGAAAAAAATCGCGCGGAGCAAGGTTCCTTTTTCCGATTTGCCCCAACCCGGCCCCCACGGAATTCCATCTTGGGAGATGAAGCGCTGCACTTGGGTCGAGCCCAAGCTGGTGGCCGAAGTCCGATTCTCCGAGTGGACCCGCGACGGCCATTTGCGCCAACCCGTCTTTCTCGGGATCCGCCCGGACCTCTCGCCTCTCGAAGTCAAGCGCGAGCGCCCGGCGGTCCGAGTCGGACGCCGAAAACCCAGGAGGAAAACATGAAAACATGCCAAGACATCATGACCCCCGATCCCCAATGCGCGACCCCGCAGCAAAAAATCGAGGACATCGCCCGTATGATGAAGGAGGAGGACGTCGGAGCCATTCCGATCGTCGACGACCGGAAGAGCCGCAAGCTGGTCGGCATCCTCACCGACCGCGACATCGTCTTGAAGGTCATCGCCGCCCATCAGGACGCCAGCGCCGTTCGGGCCGATTCGGTGATGAGTTCGGACCTGGTTTTTTGCCGGCCCGGCGATCCATGGACCCAGGCCCTCCAAGCCATGGAGGACCACCAAGTGCGCCGGCTTCCGGTGGTCGATGAAAGTCAAAAGCTGGTTGGGATCATCGCCCAGAAAGACCTGGCCGAGAACAATCCCAACCTCGAATCCACCGGCGAGCTGCTGAAGGAGATCTCGCGGGATTGATCGCTATTTGGTTTGAACCCCGGCTGGAATTACAATAGAAGAGAAGGATGAAGCGAATCCCTTTCCAGCTTGGAGCCTTGTTCGTCGCCGCCGCCCTGTCTTTTTCGGCTGCAGCCGTGGCCCCGCGCCAGGTCCCGGCGCCGGCGGCCTCGGCCGAGAGCGTTCGGCCCTTGAAGGCCGGCGATCAAGTTCCCGAGGTGACCCTGACCAATGCCGACGGCATGGAAGTTCCCTTGAGCCGGCTGCTGAAAAATCAGCCGACGGTCCTGATTTTCTACCGGGGCGGCTGGTGCGCCTACTGCAGCACTCAGTTGGGCCAGCTCAAGCAGGTCGACATTCCCCTGCAGAAGCTCGGTTACCAGATCATCGCGATCAGCCCCGATAAGGTCGAGAAGATCCGGGAGAGTTTGAAGAAGCACGACCTCAGTTACATGCTGCTCTCGGACGGCGATGCCGAGGCGATCCGCGCTTTCGGCTTGGCCTTCCAGGTCGATGAGGCCACTTATTCCAAATACAAGAAGGATTATGGGCTCGACTTGGAGGAGCACGCCGGTGCCAAGCATCACCTGCTGCCGGTGCCGGCGGCTTACGTCGTGGATCAGAAAGGCAAGATCCGCTGGGCTTATTCCAATCCCGACTATAAAGTCCGGGTCGATGCCCAGGCCCTGCTTCAGGCGGCGGCCGAAGCGGTTCCGGCTCAGCGGTAGCAAGGGGCTTTAGCCCCGTTTTAAGGAGTTCTCATGGCTGACATGACCAAAATTTTCGTGAATGGCAAAGAGGTCGATCCAAGCTCGCTCGACAATTTGCCCGAAACCGTCCGGCAGGTTCTGGCCGACGCCAACAAGAACGGCGTTCCCGATATTTTAGAGGATGTGTGGAAGCATCCTTTCGTGCAGAAGGCGGTGGAGCGGGCCGGCCAGAAGCATGGGACCGTCTACACCAGCTTCGACCAGTTGCCGCCCGAGATGCGCGAGCCGATCCAAAAGTTCATGGTCAATCTGGGCGGGGGAGCCGGACCGATGATCTCCACCGACCATAGCAGCTCGGCGATTCCGCCGGCCAAGCCGGTGGATTGGCAGGCTTTGGAGCAGCCGGAGGCGCCGAGGACGATTTCGATCAAGGTCATCATCCTGGTCATGGCCGTGATTTTAGCCCTTTTGCTCGCGGGCTGGATTTTTTTGCTGGCGTTGAGGAGTCCCTGAGTTCGAGCTAAACTGGGTGCATGGGCTGGATCAAGACATTCGGGTTTCTTTTGCCGCTGCTGGTTTTTTCAGCCGAGCTCTACGCGCCGCCGATCGGCTTTTCGGGCTCGCCTTATCCGCCGGGGTCGGGAACGGTCTCGCGCGGCCGGACCGGCGGCTCGGTTCCGGTGGTGGTCAGCCCGCCCTTCATGTACGATCCCGACCATGATCTCTACGATTGGAAGATCGGCAAGGATGAAGGAAACTCCGACAATACCTGCTACTACGATGCTTACTATGGCCAATATTTCGGCAATTGCCTGCTCTACCAAAATGCGCCCGGCTATTCGATCACCATTCCCAGCCAAATTCGGCGTTGAATCATGAAACTAAAGAATACACCCCCCTTTGGAAAAGGGGGGCAGGGGGGATTTAAAGCCGTGGCAAGGCATTCTAAGAGAGTGCGAGGGCAAGCCAGCGCTTTAAATCCCCCCTTGGTCCCCCCTTTTTCAAAGGGGGGAAATCGGAGCCCGGTCCTTGAGCTCAAGGGGCTATCGCTGCAACGCGAGATTCTGATCCTGGATAACATCGATTGGAAGGTGATGCCCGGCGAGCATTGGGCGGTGCTCGGCGCCAACGGCTCCGGCAAGACGACCCTGCTCAACGTCCTCACCGCCTACATGACGCCGAGCCGGGGCGAGATGAAGGTGCTGGGCAAGCGCTACGGCGCCTACGATTGGCGGGAGCTGCGCAAGAAGATCGGCATCGTCAGCTCCAGCCTCCGGGCCTTGCTCCGGGCTGATGAGCCGGCCCTGCACGCGGTGATCAGCGGCCGCGAGGCCATTCTGAATTATTGGGGCGAGATCACCGAAAGCGACCGCCGAGCCGGCCACCGCATCTTGAAGGACATCGAATGTGGCGAATTGGAAGACCGCCCTTGGGGCTATCTTTCGCAGGGCGAGCAGCAGCGAGTCCTGATCGGCCGGGCCCTAATGGCTCAGCCGAAAATTTTAATTTTGGACGAGCCCTGCGCCGGCCTCGACATGGTGGCGCGCGAGACTTTTCTCGATTTCTTGCAACGCTTGATCCGCAAGAACCGAAATCTGACCCTGCTCTTGGTCACCCATCACGTCGAGGAGATCGCGCCCTTCTTCAGCCATGTGCTGCTCTTGAAAGCGGGCAAGGTCCTGGCCGCGGGTCCCAAAGCCAAGGTTCTTCAATCCAAGCGGCTCGGCCAGGCCTTCGATGCCGATCTCAAGCTCGCCAAGCAGGGCGGGCGTTTTCGTTCCACCGTTTCCAACCGTAAAAGCTTCACGATTTAGCCGACGCTTGTCATCCTGAGCGAAGCGAAGGATCTGCGAAGGCCAAGAAACTTGGGACTCCAGCGCTCTTCGTTCTGTCGGAATTCCAATTGGTGGACCGAAGTGAATAAGGTCCTTCGAAGGACCTTAGTAGGTCGCAGATCCTTCGCTTCGCTCAGGATGACAAGTACCGACAATTCACTTTCCGTTTTTTCAAAATTTTCTATTTCTCTGCCCATCTTGAATATAAGTTATTGAAATTATTAAATATATATTTTCATGGAGCCTGGCCTTCGGCTTGCTTTGCTTGAGAGGCAGGAGGAACGAACCGATGAAAAAATCCCTGATCTTTTTAATTCCGGGTCTCTTGCTTTTGAATGCCTGCAACGAGGGCCGGGTCCAACTTAGCAACGAGGAAGCCGCGGTGCTCGAGGACAGCTTGGCCAGCGGCGGCGAAGATTCGCGCGGCGAAAACGACGCGGCGGCCCGCGCGCCGCAGATCGACGGCTCGGATCTCCCCGCAGCCCCGCCGGTCCAGCAGGCTCCCCTCCCGAGCGACGATTCGCAAAGCCTCGGCGAGGGCCTCAGCCCGGCCCAAGGTCCGACCACCTTGACGCCGGCTCATCTGCCTTCGAGCAGCGACGACAACCAACCCCAAGCGGAAGGCCCGGGCTTTCATTTCGAAAAGGCGAGCTCGACCGGCCAAATCCAGCAATTCCAAGACAACGTCAACCTTTCGGCCCAGGCCGGGGATCAGGGACCTTACCAAGCGATTGGCTCGCGACCGCAAGTGACCGAGGCCGCGACGCTGGCGATCTACGATCCCTTCTGCAATTGCTACAAGACCGGCCTGAATGATGACCCAATCAGCGTAAAGGAGGCTCCGCCTAACGCTGCCATTCAATCCGACTCGGAGGATGATGAAGATTCCGACGACTAGTCCATGTACTTTCAAGTAGTTATACGGGATGCCCCCCCCCGCAACTTATAGCTATAGTTTCCGATAAAGCTAATCGTTAGAGGGGGCTCGGTATAAGTGGGGGCTTATGCCGAATCATCCGAATTCCGTTTCCGTCGACTCTCGGTCTCTCCAAAAATTTCAGGAATACATCGAAGAAAAGAGCGCGGCGCATGTCGAGGTTGACGCCGGCGATATTCTGAAGATCCCCCGTTCCCCTCAATCGCAAATCGAGCTGAACTACTTGAGCCCCGAGGGCGAGGCCTTTGTCGGAGTCCTGGATGCGAAGCACTCCCTGCTCCGTTTGCGGCATGGCCGTTTGAACGACGCGGGCTGGATGCGATGGGATTCGGCGGAGGAAAACCGGTACATTCCCCAAGCCTGCGAGGATTTTCAGAAATTGGCCGAGCTCAGCGGGTCGGTTGGGAATCGCGATTGCCAGAAAGCGGAATTTTTGCTTCCTGAGTCCACTGAGCCAAGTGGGTTACATTACTTGGCCTTAACGGCAGCGCCAGTGGCTGTCCTCGAAGGTGCGGGGCTGGCAGTGAATTCCCTGGCCAAATATAATCTTAAATTTGAAGGAAAGTTCCAAAATTGGTTTTTCAACTCCTCCTCTGAAGGGTGGGGTAAATTGGAAGGACCCCGAGGGTTTGGTAAATTGGAAGAAATGCCCCGAACGGCCGCGGGTCGCTTCGCATTTCGCTCGCCCGCCTTGCTGATGGGAGCCTCGGCCATTCTTGGGTCGAAATTTCTGGCGGATGAGTTAGGTTGGCACCCCGAGCATCATCGTTTGGAGCGTCATGCCCTCGGGGTCTATATGGCACAAAGGGGCATGAGCTTACAGACTGGAGCCTTGGGGGTTATTGCCGTATTGCCGACTGTAGGTACCGAGACCCCTCTTCAAATCAACAATCGTCTCTCCGCTTCTTTCGGCTCGCGACTGCTCTCTTCCCGCTTAGTCGACGCCACCATCGGCAAGATTTTTGATCAAGGCTCGACGGCTCGGTTTGCGACTCAAATGGCGGGATTCTTCGTTCCCGACCTTCTGATTCTGGGCCTTGGACAAGCTCGTCTGGGCTTTTTGAACAATTCCAAGGTCCGCGTCGCGAGCGGTTGGATCAATCGCCTGATGCTGACCGCCTTCGTCGCCGATATCGGCTTCATGTTTTATAACCATCTCGATCGTGGGACCATCGGCAGCGCCGCCAAGCATCATATTTTGCAACGAGCCAATGACTTGCAATCGCCGCATCGCGGAGTCGGCGGAACCCTCCTGAAAGGCGCCGCCGATTTGGTAATTCCCGCCATTTCCGAATCGATGTTCGTGGATGAGCAATACGTTGAGCAGGCCTCCCAAGAGGTCCTACAAGGGGCCGAGCTCGAGATCGAAGCGATACGCGGCTTTCTCCTTTCGTCACTTTTGGTCGGAGATCCTCTCCAATCCGGCGAAGAGGATTTTTATCACAAAGTCGATTGGTCTTGGTTGCAGGGCAAGAACGAGCTTGGCGATGTGCATTTACCCCCCAATCGATGGTTTCCCCTCGGTTTGTTGCAGGATGATTTGAAGGCCCCGGCTTTTGGCGGGAAATTCAAAGCCAAGGAAAATATCGCCGAGCAAGTCGCCATGCTTCGCCGGCAGTATCGAGGTTATGACCTGAGCGACGCCGAGGTCCAGTTTCTCCTGGGACGGCTGAGCGTTTATCAAATGCGAAAAAGAATCGTCGAATTGAAATGGCTGGACGAAAAAGGGCAATCCAAGCTCTTGCGTTGCTTCGATCGCGAAGGTGCCTTGATTCCAAGCATGCGGGGCGCCTTGCTTCAAGAGCTCTTCAAAGACGGTGAAGGGGGCTCCCTGAATGCTTCCAAAATTTACCCGTACCCGGAGTTGAATCAACTCGAAGAAAGCACCGTGGAGCTGCGCAATGTCGCCTTGACCCTTCGGTTGATCGATATCCTGTCCAATGCCAAAGACGAGGAGTGGGAAGCCTTATCTCCCATGGCGCTTCGACTAGGGCTGGTGAACGAAAAGAAAGAGCTCGTGGCCGGCTCTTTTCGTGACTATGCGGTCGAGCAGTGGAAGAAGCTCCACCCTGGCCAAGTGCCGGCGCTTTCTTTTGAGGAGCGGCCGAAACCGGCGCTTGCCCCGCCTCCCCCTGGCCCTTCGAAAGCCGACATCATTAAAGGGATTAT
>DATEDP010000085.1 GCA_035281585.1 bacterium | reverse complement strand
TGGCCCCGGCGGCGGCCTTCTATGACAAAGGTTTGGGGGAATTTCTCCTGCCCTACGATGCGGTTCGAACCGCGGCCGATCCCGCGGCCACCTTGCTTGAATTCCTCGAAACGACCTACCGGGCCGCGGCCGAAACCGGCCACTGGGATCGGGCCGCGCTGGAATGTCCGCTCGGCCGGCCGGCGGTGCCGCGCCCGCTGACTTAAGATCTTATTTCGCCCGCTTGTACTTGATCTCCATCGCCTTGGTCTCCTTGCCGGCCTCGTCCTTCATGAACATGCTGTAGATCACATTGTCCTTGTCGACGAATTTCCACTCGGCGCGGAAAGTCATGGTCTTCTCGGTGAGCGGGCAACTGAAGCTGCCTTGATCGGTGATCGTCTTGGCAGCGGCATCCCATTGGCCGGTGGCTTGGCCGATGCCGGTGGACATGCTGTCCATCCAAGTGGAAACGTATTCCTTTTTCACGTTGTCGTAGCCCAGAAAGCCCAAGCCCTCGAAAGGCTGGCCCGCCCAATTGCCCTTGAAGTCTTGGCGCAGAAAGCGCCCGTCCAAGACCCAGGTGAAGGAGCTGGTGCCGGCGGAGTCTTGAGGCTTCTTCTCGCCCGGCATCCAATGTCGGCTGGTGGCCGTCCAGTTGCCGGCCAGCGGCTTCAGGACCTCGTGGCCGGCACCGGGAGTTCCGGCGGCCTTGGCCTTGGCCATCATCGCCTCCATTTTGGCCTTGTCTTCGGCTTTCTTGTCAGCGGCATGTGACGAAACACCAAGGGAGACCGTCAAAGCCAAAGCCACTGCGGTTGAAGTCAAAAATTTCGCGAACATAGGTCCTCCTATTTAAATTTCGTGCAAAACTACTTTTTTCAGGGAAGAGTGGCAACGAAAATGGAGATCGCCGAATGAAGAAAACTTTCCTTCGACGGCTGGGAGCTTGGACGGCCCTGGCCCTCATGTTTTCAGGCCAGGCCTTCGCCCTGACCCCGGCGACCAAGCCCGGACTGAGCCAGAGCGAGGTTATCCGCGGCCTCAAGGAAGCCTTGGCCCTGGGCGTGAACACCGCGGCCGGCCGGGCCTCCCGAATCGACGGCTTCTATAAAAACCCCGCGATCTTCATCCCCTTCCCGCCCCAAGCCATCCAGATGAAACAGATGCTGGAGAAGATCGGGCTCAAGAGTCAGGTGGACAAATTGGTTCTCACCCTCAACCGCGCGGCCGAGGAGTCGGCGAAGAAGGCCGGGCCGATCTTTCTCCAGGCGGTCAAGGAGCTCACCATCGAGGACGGCTTTCAAATCCTTCGGGGACCCAACGACGCCGCGACCGCCTATCTTCGACGGAAAACCAGCCTTCCTTTGACCAAAGCCTTCCGACCGGTGGTCCGATCGGCGATGGATAAGGTCGAGGTCACCAAGTACTGGAACCCGCTGGTCACCCAATACAACCGCATTCCCTTCATGCAAAAGGTGAATCCCAACCTCGAGGACTATGTCACCGAGCGGGCGGTTTCCGGCCTCTTCAAGCTCATCGCCGAAGAAGAGAAAAAAATCCGCAAGGATCCGGCGGCCCGGGTCACCGACATCCTGCGCCGGGTCTTCGGCTCCTAATTTTTATTTAATTGTTTACTTAATTAAGTATTTGGCTATATAAAGGGCTTATGTCGATATTCGCCGCCCTTGCCGACCCCACCCGCCGCAGCATCGTCGAGCTATTGGCCCGATCCGGCCAGCTCTCGGCCAGCGACATCGGCCATCATTTCCCGATCAGCCCGCCGGCCGTCTCTCAACATTTGAAAGTCCTGCGCGAGGCTCAGCTGGTTCAAGTCGAAACCCGGGCCCAACAGCGGATCTATACCCTCAACCCGGCCGGCATGGACGAATTGGAAGACTGGCTCAACCGGACCCGCCGCTTCTGGTCGATCCGGCTCGATGCGCTGGAGAAGCAATTGAAATCCACCGACAAAAATTCAGGAGGAAAACATGACGGAGTACGCAAAAAAAATCGATGAAACCACCGTGCGCTTCGAGCGCCTGCTCCCCGGACCGATCGAGCGGGTCTGGGCCTTTCTCACCGAGTCGGAAAAGCGCCGGAGCTGGCTGGCCGCCGGCCCGATGGAGCTCCGAGTCGGCGGCGGCGTCGAGCTGACCTTCCGCAATTCCCAGCTTGCGGCGAAAGACGAAGCGACGCCCGAGAAATTCTGCAAATACGAGGGCATGTCCAGTCACGGTCGAGTTCTGGCTTGCGAGCCACCCCGACTGTTGACCTTCACTTGGTTCGAGGGCGAGGGCAAGATTCCCTCCGAGGTCACCTTCGAGCTGAGCCCGAGGGACGGCCAAGTGCTACTGGTGCTGACCCATCGTCATTTGGCCGATCGCGAGGGCATGCTGAGCGTCGCCGGCGGATGGCACACCCACCTCGGCGTGCTCAAGGCCCGGCTCGAGGGAGTCGACAATCCTCCCTTTTGGGCCAGCATCGCGAAGCTGGAAAAAGAGTATTCAAACCGGCTTTAATCGTCGATCGGCTCGACCGGCTCCGCCGGCTCCTTTTTCGCCGTCCACTTGTATTGAAGGTTGAAATCGCCGCAAAGCTCGGACTTCCCCTTCCAGACCAAGGTGCCCGAAGCCTCGGTGGCCGAGGTCAGGCTGCCGGTGGCGGTGAACTCGACGTAACCGTGGCTTTCGTTCTTTCCTTTGGCGGTGAAAGACTTGTCGGCGATGGTCGCGGGACCCTCGCTCGAAATCGAGCCGTTGAAGGAGCAGGAACCGCTTTGGCCCATGTAGCTGGCGCTGAGCGAGGTCACCTGATTGCCCTGAATGTTAAAGCTGATCGGCAGATCCGGCCCGCTTTCGCCCCGCCAGTCGCCGTCGAATCCGGGCGCGGGCGCGGCCGCGGCGGCTTGAGCCGGCGGCACGGCCGGCGCCGGTTCGGCTTGAGTCGCGGGCGGCGCTGGATTGGCCGCCGGAGCCGGCTCCGGCTTCTTGCTGCAGGCCGAAACGATCAAGGCCAGCGCCGTGAAAAGCAGGCCGGCTTTAAGGGAACGAGGCATAGAGATCTCCTTTCGATGAAAAAATATCGAGCTAACCCGCCGAATTCCTCGGAACGGTTCCCAAGGCCAAGGCGACGGCCTGAAGCCGGGAGTGGACTCCGAACTTCTGGATCACCCGGGTGACGTGAGTCCGGACGGTGGGAATGGAAATGAAGCGTCGGCTCGCGATTTCGGCGTCGGATTGACCGCGAGCCAAATCGGATAAAACTTCGGTCTCGGTCCGGGTCAGGCCGCGGCTTCGAGCGAGCTCGAAAAGACCGGCCGGTATGCCGGCGCCGCCCAAGTCAACCGCGACGAACGGATCTCCGTCGGCGGTTCGCGCCAAATACACCTCGGCTTCAAGCGGAACTCCGTCTTGACGTGAGATAACTTCATTGAAAATCGCCGGCCCTCGAGTTGGAAGGTACCGCCCTTGGGCAACCTCCCCGAGCCTGCGGGCGGCCAAGCGGAGCGAATCGGGCAGCCTTCGCCTACCGCCGAGGAAGGGGCTGAGCAATTTTTCGGCCTGGGCCGATATCCAAAGCACCTCTCCTCGTAAATCCATGGCCAAGACCGCCCGAGCTTGGCCACGCTCGAACAAAGCTTCAATCGCCGCGGCCGAAGAAAGCCGGGCCGCCACCCGGCCGGAACGCCGCACCGCCGCCGCCAAGGCCGGCAAGACCGCCGCCGCCGCCCGCAAATCCTCGGCATCGAAATCGGGCAGCTTCCCGGAGCGTCCGCAAACGATGGCAGCGTATCCCGGATCCATATGACCGGTTTCGTTGAGCCGAATGTGAAAGAGCCAAGATAAATCCCAACGATCGTAGAAATCACGAAAGACCCGATGGCCGCGAAAAGAGCTCCAATCCCGCCAATGGCCGGCGGCGAACAAGGCGGGATTTTCCTGGCGCAAGAAATCTTGGATCGGATCCACGGCCGCGAACTCGGCCGCGTATTCCGGCAGGCAATCCGACGACCCGGCCTTGGCCACGAAAGGCTGCTCGCTGCTGCTGGAGTAGAGCAGCAATCGCCCAGCGCCGAGCAATTGCTCGAGCGGAAGCAAAGCGTCGCGTCCCAGCTCCTCGAGCGTCAAAGCCTCGGTCGCTGCGGCGACGATGCGATTGATCAGCTTTTCCTTGATTCGACCCGGCACCATCGTTTCCCCCGTGAATGGCCGATCAACAATACTCCCGGAAAATCCTCGCCGGCAATTGCAAAATCATCGGTTCCGATGACGAAAGGAAAATTTGCCTCTGATAATTTTCCATTCCTCGATCCAAGAATCCGAAAGGAGTTTCACATGAAGACACGACGTTCGCTTGTCTCGACCCTGCTCGGGTTGAGTCTATCCGCATTTTCGACCGCTCAACTTCAAGCTTACGATCCGCTGCCGGGCCCTTCGCCTTATGGCCCCGACGACGAAGCCGGTGCCACGAACACTCAGACTCCTTTGAAAGCAAAGGAGATGGCACTCGAAGTATTGTTGGGCGAAGGCAAGGTCTATCGCTTGGGCCACACTTACGAAAACAATATGCCGTCATTTCCCGGTTCCGACGGTTGGAGCGTCACGGTGCCAGACACCCTGGCCTTGGTCTTTGGAAACCAGGTCGGGACCGGCGAGCTCTTCCACGGAAACATCGGCCAACAAGGCACCCAGCTGGACTCTCTCTCGCACTTTAGCTACCTCCCCCACGGCACCACTGACCTTGATGACGCGGTGTTTTACAATCAATTCACCGGCGCCGACGTCTTCGACTTCCCCAATGGGGTCCAGCATCTCGGAGTCGACACCCTCAAGCCGATGGTGACCCGGGGAATTCTGCTGGATGTCCAACGGTATGCCAACGGCGGCGACCGATTAGTGGCCGGACAAGAAATCACGATGGCCATGATCGACGCCACCCTGCAAGCCCAAGGCCTGTCGCGCAGCGACATCAAAGAAGGGGATGCGGTCCTGATCATGACCGGACACGAGGAGCTCTGGGAGCTGGGAACCTTCGGCTATTATATCGATCCCAACCTGGGAAGCTTGGCCCAGCCCGGAATCGGCTTGCCGGTCGCCCAGTGGTTGGGCTCGAAGCGGGTCACGACGGTCGGGTCGGACAATTGGGGCATCGAGGTCGCACCCAACCCCAATGCTCCGTTCGAGCTCGGCATCGGATTTCCGGTGCACCACGAGCTCCTGATCAAGAACGGAATCCCGATGCAGGAATCCATGCACCTGGGCGAGCTGGCCCATGACGTCGCCGAGCACTTCGACCACCTTCGAGACCTCGGATTCCCCAAGGCCTTGGCCGGCAAAACGGCCTACATCTTCGGCTACATCGCCCTGCCGGTGCCGATGAAGGGCGCCACCGGGTCGCCCGGTCACCCGATCGCCATTCGCTAAGTTCCCATACCCCCTCTTGGGAGACGCGAAGCAAGGGATGGCCTTTCGGCCATCCCTTTTTTTTTGATTTAGCGGTGACTTTGGTCCAAAGTCCCGCTCATGAAAATTCCCCCGCTCCGCCTCGCCCTGGTCGGTCTTTCGTCATTGTCGCTGCTCCCGGCTTTCGCCTGCTCCAAATCGGAAAACGGCTTCCGCGAGCCGCCGACCATCCAAAGCCAAAGCGGAATCCTCCGGGCCGAGCTGAGCGCCGAGCGGAAACCGATCGAGGTCGGCGGAGTCCCCGTCATGACCAACCTATACAATGGCATGTTGGTTCCGCCGACCCTCAGCCTGCGGCCCGGCGACACGATACTGCTGCGGCTGAACAACCTCATCGACCAGAACACCAACCTCCATTACCATGGCTTGAACGTCTCGCCGCTGACCCCCTCGGACAATGTCTTCTTGACCATCGAGCCGGGCTCGACTTTCGACTACGAGGTGCATGTTCCCGCGGATCATCCCGAGGGCTTGTTTTATTACCATCCCCACTTCCACGGCTTGACCGAGGACCAGATCGGCGGCGGCATGTCGGGCGCCCTCATCGTCGAAGGCCTGCTCGACCCTTTTCCCGAGCTCGCCGGCATCACCCAGCGGATCATGATGCTCAAGGACATCCAAATCGTGAACGGCGAAGTGCCCAATCCACCCGACAGCTCCCAACCCACCCAGCGGACGCTCAACGGTCTGATCAATCCGCTGGTCACCATCCAACCCGGCGAGCTTCAGCTCTGGCGAGTCGGCAACATCGGCGCCGACATCTATTATGACCTCGAGCTGGAGGGCCACGCCCTCTACGAGATCGCGCGCGACGGAAACCTCCACAACCAGCTGGTGCCGATGGATCACATCTGGCTGCCGACCAGCGCCCGCACCGAGTTCCTAGTCCGCGGCGGCCCGCCCGGCGAATACACCTTCAAGACTCGGGCAATCTCGATGGGGCCCCAAGGCGACACTTACCCCGAGGTCGCGCTGGCGACGCTGGTTTCCGAGGGCTCGGCCCTGCCCGAGATCCCCCTGCCCTCGAATTTTCCGGCGGTGGCCGACTTGCGCGAAGCCCCGGTCTGTTGCAGCCGAACCTTCGATTTTTCGGAGACCGGCGACGGCTCGCAGTTTTGCATCAATAACGAGCAGACCGACATGAGCAAGATCAACACCGCCGTTCAGCTGGGCTGCGTGGAGGAATGGACGCTCAACAATTGCACCGGCGAAAATCACGTCTTCCACATCCATCAGCTCGACTTCCAGGTCGTGGAGAAGAATGGGCAAGCGGTGGAATTCATCGGCCGGCAAGACACGGTGGCCCTGGATTTCCGGGCCCAAGACGCCGGCCATCCCGACCGCTGCCAATGCGACGACTCCGGCAATTGCCAAAATTGCACCTGTCCGACCGCCGAAGATCCGCAGGGCTCCGTGAAAGTGCGAATTCCCTTCACCAATCCGGTCATCTTGGGAAACTTCGTCTATCACTGTCATATCGGCGAGCACGAGGATAATGGGATGATGCAGAACATCTCGGTCACCGAGACGGCCGGCGCCTGTGAGATGGGCAGCCCCTCTTCCACCACCCGGGAAATGATGAGCACCACGGAGCGGGCGGTCTGCAACGTCAACGCCGCTCACGTCCATCATTAGCTCTTTTCCGAAAAATTTTTCCTAAATCAAAAAAAACCACTAGGCCTATGACGCGAACCGCCTTAACATGTACACAATTTCTGAAATTGGTATAGGGGTTCATTTTTAACAGTCTCGTCTTTCTTGGTCTTTCTCTGCGGAGAAGTGGGGGCATCCGCGCGCGGAGGACACGGGGGAGTCGGGAACTCGTTAACGGTTAGGAGGATATATGCGGAAAGGGATAGTGGGCGTTATTGCCTTCATGGGGATGGCTTTGTTCGCAAGCCAAGCCATGAGCCAAACCATCGGCGTCGGCGAAAGCTCTAAATTAAGCGGCGATCAAATCGACGAACAATGCGTCATCAATTGCCTGCAGGATGACGGGCAATCCAGCGGCGAATGCAAAAGGGCCGACGTCATCGCCTGCCGGTCGGTCTGCAACCTTCCGCCGCCGGCCACCTTGTTTATCGGCGGAGTCGCCGTCAACCCGGACATCGAAGATCCCGGAAAGATCCAAGGGCTCTTTTCTTCGGCGGTGAAAAGCCTGGGGCTCGACGAAAAATTAGTTACAACCTACATTTCGAGCGCGAACAATCAGTTGGCCGAATTCGGCATCAACTCCGCCATGGTCGGCTTCCTGACCTTGCTGAATGTCAACCAAGTTCCGCCTGAATTCCCGGATTTTGGCAACGCCCAGGTTGCTTCCGGCGAGATTCCCTGCATGTCCAGCGTCACCTACACCTATCCGAGCGGAACCAAGGGATTGGGTTGCCGTGAGGTCCGCAAGTTCGGCGCCGCCGGCTGGGCGGCCCTCGGTTGCGGAACCGCAACGTCGGCAAGTGGGACCTCCTGGTATGGCGATTGGTCGAGCTTTTGCTGCAACGCGATCGGCCGTAATCCCACGACCGGCGCTTATCAGGCCGGCTGGGGAGTCTGCACGGTGAATTCCACGACTCCCGGCGACGGCGCCTATTGATTTGACCAATCAAAGCCGGAAAAAGGGGGAGGCCCCAAGCTCCCCCTCTATTCACCAGGCCATGAAACATTTAATCCCTGTCCTTTGCGCCTTTCTGCTTCTGTGGGGCTGCTCCGACTCCAACCCGTCGGAAGCCGAGCTGTTGAGGGTGGCCAAGCTGGAAGGAGCCAGCGTGAGCCAGCAAAACAGCCTGGATGCAGCCACGGTCGCCGCCAAAGCCATCCTTTCGGCATTGGGGCTGGCGAATGCCTCAGGCCTCGAATTGACCGCGACTTCAGGCTTCGATTGCCGGGCCGGGCTCGGCGCCTTGCTCGACACCCTGTTCGAAGGATCGCTGTCGGTCGGCGGCGATTGCGAGTCGTTGAGCGACGAAGGCTGCTCCCACCTGTTCGAAGGCCGGGTCCATTTCAACTCTCTGCTCTTAGGGCCGCCGGGGCGGATCCTCTCGGGGACCCACGACGCCCGATTGCGGATCGATTTTCCGGGTTGCGGGGCCAAGCTCGACGGCGCGGCCCTCAGCCTGTCGCTCTCGGGATCGGCGATCGCCGGCGACTTGAATCTCCTCCAAGTCAATGCCGCCTTCCTGGTCGGTGTTGACCCAAACGGCGGAGCGGTGAGCTTGACGCCGCAATTCCTCGATGCGCTGGGCCAATTTCGCGGCTTGAATTGCCGCTCTTCCCTCGAGACCTCGGTTTGCTTCGTCGACGGGGACGGCGACTTGGTCGACGATGACTTCGACAACTGCCGGGCTGAGGCCAATTTCGAGCAAACCGACAGCGATGGCGACGGTGTGGGCGACACTTGCGACAACTGCCCGATCACCCCGAACGCCGACCAAGCCGGCGGCAGCGAAGACGGGCGCGGCGACGCCTGCCTCCACATTTGCGCTCCCGGCCTGGAGCTTTGCGGGACCTCGGACGATTGCCCGGCCGAGCTGCTCTGCCTTGGCGGCTGCTGCCAGGGCGAGTGTCCCGAGGCTCCCTTCGCCTCGCTGAGCTGCCGCCAAGCCGACGAGCTGAACGAAGCCCACGGCCTCGAAGGCGGCTGCGGAGCCTTCTCGCAAGAATGCAACGCCGACGGCTGCTGCCAGCTATTCGCGTTTCCCGATCCGCCGGCTGATTTCTGCAACGACCCGCCCGAATTAGGCGGCTTGTGCCAGGGACCGGGGGGAACCGGCTTCTGCTCGGCCCAATTCGGCAACGACATTTGTTTCCTCTTCGAATCCGATCCGGAGCTCTGCCCTCCGATCAGCGATGAGTTCCCGGCCAATGTCGACTGCGGGCCGCCCTTCGGCCAAAGGGTCTGCAATGATTTGATCACCGTCGGCATCGGCAGCCTCGAGTTGACTTGCAACGGCGTTTGCTGCGTGGAGCCCTAGCGTTGAAGAACTGGCGAAAAAAAATCGATCGGCTCCTTGGCCTGGCCCTGGGCTCGCTGCTGCTCGGCTGCGTCGGGACCAATCCGGCCGGCCCGCCGGCGCCGCTGGCCGAGGTGCCATCGGCCATCAGCATCCCCGAAAGCGTCGAGGTGAATACCTCCGAGGTTGCGGTGGCGGTCCCGAGCTCGATGTCCTTCGACCTGATCCGGCGGTTCAAGAACGAAGTCCTGCCGATCGGCGGCGAGTTCTTCGACGCGATCGTCTTCGGCTTCAACATCAACCAGCTGGCCAACACCGCCGTCGAGTCGGTCCTCATCGAGATATCGCGCTTCGACATTCCGACCAACCCGGTGACCCGGACGTTCAGCGCGCCCGACGCCTTCACCGGGAGCACGATCAAGATCGACTTCGCCGACTTCGATTTCGACGGAACCGGCACCACCCGCGGGTGCACCGGTTGCACCTGCCCCACCGGCTGCGACGCACCCTGCCCGACCCAGGCCGCCTTCGAGGACTTGGGGGAAATTTGCTACCGAATTTGGAACGATCCCTCGGGAACCGGCGAGTTCGTCCCCTTAATGGCCGGCGTGATGACCGCCCTTCCGATCCGCGACGATCCCGATACCCCGGCGAACGAGCGAAACCCCGGCGTCGGCTCCTTTCGAGTCACCCTGGCCCACCAGGACACCAGCGGCGAGCCGCCGACCTCGACCAATAGCTTCGGGGCCGACTACAACCACCGCGACCCCGATCGCCCACTGGATTTGACGACCGAATACTACCTCAGCACCGACTCGCTGACCGACGCCCAGTTCGATTTTACCGTCAGCTACGTCAAGGTCGAGCAAGTGGCCTTGGACGACCCGGCCGACGAGGGCCGCCTGCTCAAGACCATTCAAGAGAGCGTCAACCAACCGATTCCGGCCGAGCCCGAGACCAATTCGACCCTCCAATACCTGGCCCGCTATCGGACCGACTTCGACTTTTGGAGCGGCACCTTTCAAGACTTCCTGCGCTTTCCGGAATTCGCCTTCGCACCGCCGCCCGATATCGACAATTTCACCGCCGAGTGCGCCCAGCTATCCACCGCGGTGGGAGTGGAGGAAGGCACCTGCCGGGATATCGGCATCGACGTGAGCGAAGTCCCATTCTTGCCTTTGCTCACGGCGGCCGATCCGCGGGTTAACTTGCCGGCCGATTTCCCGGCGGCGCCGACTTTTTAAGGAGTGATTATGGCGACCCAACGTCTTTTGGCCATCTTCGGACTCTTGGCGCTGCTCGCCTTCGCCTTGCCCGCTGGCGCGGTTCCCGGTGACGAGGACGACGACGGCATCGCCGATGAGGTCGACAACTGCGTCTTTTTCTACAATCCCGACCAAGCCGACGCCGACATGGACGGCACCGGCAACGCTTGCGACCCCGACTTCGAGCAATGCTTCGACGTCACGGACAACGACGGCGACGGCCTCTTCGACTGCGAGGACCCCGATTGCGCGACCGATTTCTGCTGCATCGACACCGACGGGGACTTTTGGCCCGATTGTTTCGACAATTGCATCGACGTCCCGAATTTCGGCCAGGAGGACCTCGACGGTGACTTCATCGGCGACGCCTGCGAGGATGAAGATTCCGACGGCTTGACCGATGCCAATGACAACTGCGTCAGCGTGCCGAACCCCGATCAAGCCGACACCGACTCGGACGGCGAAGGCAATGCCTGCGACGGCGTCGAGTCGCTCTGCAACAACGGAGCTTCCGACGACACCGACGATTTGGTCGATTGCGAGGACCCGGACTGCGCCACCCGCCAAATATGCCTGCCGCCGCCGGACAGCGACGGCGACGGTGTGCCCAACGCAACCGACAACTGCCCCCAGGACTTCAACCCCGACCAAGCCGACAATGACGGCGAGGGAGCGGGCAACGTTTGCGACCGCAGCCCCGACGGCAGCGTCGATGGCGAGGACTCCAATCTGGGAGATCCCGCGGTCGACAACGGCGGGGGCTGTGGGCTGAGCGCCGCCGGCGAAACCGAAAAGGTCGGGCCTTGGCTGGCCTGCCTGGCCCTTCCGGGCCTGGCCTGGGCTTGGCGTCACCGATCGATGCGCCGGTGCAAAAAATAGAGGGCTAGGCCCGAAAAGAGGATTCCTCCGATCGCAATCGCGATCACCGGAAGGTACTGCCGGCGGAGAAAGGACTCGCCGAGATAAACCGCCGCGATGGCAAACGGCACCTCGGCCAAGGCTCGAGCGCCGAGGTATTTGCCAAACCCGTAGCGCAAGGCTCCCAGGACATAGCCCGGAATCTCCGAGGGCACCGCGGTTTGAAACAACAGCACCAGCGGGAAATTAGCCTTGGCCGTGATCTTCTTTTCATATTTGGCGACCTGCTTGGGGCGCACCAGCCATTTCGCCAATTTCCTTCCCGGACGCCGGCCGATCCAATAGGAAGCCGCCGCGCCCAGCATCCAACTGACCCACAATAGCAGGATCGTTGCCGGCTTGCCCCAGGAATAGATGGCCACCGGCACGATCACCGCCGTCGAGAAGAAAAATAGAACCGCGGATAAGGCCGAAAGCAGGACAAAAACCAACAATCCCAAGGCTTCGTGATGGCGGATGACTTGCTTGGCCCATTCGAGCGCGCTGGCAACGGTGCCATGGACCGGATCCAAGGCCATGGCTCCCACCAAAGCGGCGACCATCGCGAGCAGGATGAACAATCGGCGGTATTGCATGAAGGCGCCCGGGCTGCGTCAATCGCTTTTGAATCCAGCCGCCACGTGGGATCCGTCGCAGAGCGGCTTGTTTTTGGAGTGACCGCAGCGGCAAAGCCGGGCCTCGGTGGTGCGCAAAACCACCCGGCCGGTGCCGCAGCAGATTTCAAGGTTGCCCTGGACTCGCAGGGGGCCGTTGAGCGTCGGCTCCACCAGCAAGGGCCCGTTCCGTTCGGACAGCTCGGCGTCTTCGAGCGTCGCCGGCTCGCCGCTGGCCTGGAAATTGATTTTTCGGTGAGCCGAGTCGCAGAAGGGTTTGTTTTTGGATTGGCCACAGCGGCAGAGCGTGGCGCGATAGCCGATCGGCTTTCCGTCGAGGCGGATGTCGGCCCGGAAAGCGTAAGGCCCATTCTCTCGCAGATGGATCAAATTCACGTCCGGACCCTTCTCATTGAGACTTTCGTTGCGGCGCCGGTATTGGAGGGCGCCCGAGGGGCATTGCCGAATCGCGGCGGCCAAGTCCTCGGCCTCGGCCTGGTCCGGGAAGAGCCAGCGTCCGGGAGCATTGGCCTTGAAGACCCCAGGCAGCAGAGTCACGCAGTGGCGGGCGTGGATGCAGCGCTTGCCTTCGAAGCTGATCGTGATCTCCTTGGCCTCGGCCCGCTCGATCTGGGGACTTTCGGGAAGCGCCGCCGGAAGGGAATTGGCCGCTGCGGCGGACGCCGGTGCTTTCGGGGCCGGCGCGGCGCCATGGAGCGGCGGCTTCCACTCCACTTTCAGCAGGGCATCCCGCGCCCGTTCGATGGGCTCGGCGGCCCGGCGGAGCTGGGCCAAGCAAGAGGCGAGCTCGGGATGATCGCGGCCGAAGCTCCCCACTTCTGCTTGCAAAACCTTGAAACCGGACAGGACCTCATTCATGCGCTCGGTGAGCACCGCCTTTTCCGAATAGGCTTCGAGCGGGGCCAAGGAGCGCAGCATCGCAAAGCTCATCCCGGCGTTGACCCCGGGTAAATCCTTGTTGGCGTTCATCCGAGTGAGAGTTTCGGCGATCGGGACCAAGCTGTGCATCAAGGCGTAAGAAGTATCGAGCAGCGCCCGCTTGGATTCGCGGGAGCGGCCGGTGATCGAGTAAATCTGGACCAAGACCCGCAGCATCAAAGTGTAAATGGCATTGGCCATGTCGATGTAGCGCGAGGCCAAGGGCTCGGTCACCCAAACCCGGCCGGCCGACTTGATCGGCGAGCGCATCACCGGATTGCGGGCCACCGGCCGGCCCGGAACGAAGGCCGGATTCTTTTTAAGCAGCTCTTCGTATTCCCGCCGAATCTGCAGAAAGCGCGCGAAGTGGGATCCCTCCTCGACCGCCGCTCCCTCGCCTTGGGTGACGATCGTATCCAAGGCCAAGTTGGCCGAAGCCTGATCGCGGATGACATTGAGCCCCGGCAGCTGCGATTCAAGCGGGCCGATTTGAATGGTCGGGCAGCCGCAAAAGAGCCGCTTCTCGCCGATCTTTTCGACCAAGGCCGCGATGCTCTGGCGGATCGACTGATAGAGCGAGCCGACCGTCGGATAAGTCCCGGCCGAGGGCATCAAGCGCCCGCTCAAGGGTTCGCGGACATAGCTGTAACCTCGTTCGAAGGTGGCTCCATCGGGATAGGCCTGGTTTTCCGGCCTTTCGACGTAGATGAAATGATCGAGGGTATCCAAATTGAAGGGCGCCAGCTCCATGACCAGGTCCGCCGGATAGGGTCCGGGATCGGTCGGAAAGTTGGGGCGGCCGAAATGAGGCGAGCCGCCGACGGCGGTGGTGAGATTTCCCACCAAAGTGAGGTGGTTCATCTCCTCCAAGGCCACCCCCAACATGACCTTGCGCCACCGCTCGACGGCAGCCAACTCTTCTTCGCTCAACCCTTCCTCGACCGAGCGCTTGAGCCCGAACATCGCGTAAAGGTAACAGCACATCAGGTTATGCTCGATCTCGGCGGCCTCGCCGAGCCAACCGATGAGGTGCTCTCGAGATTCGATCACGATGGAGGGGGCCATGCGATCAAGCCTGAAGCGAAGGGTCGAAAATGTCAATCCGGCGGAAATTTTTAGCCAACCGTCAAGGGACGATGACCACCGGATATTGCTGGATCACCGTCGGGTGATAAACATAGGGAGTGGGTCCTCCCAGGGTGACCGCCACTCCGTTGCCAAGAATGATTCCGGTGGGCAAGGTCACCCCGAATCGCCATCCACCGGCGTAAGGATAATAATAGCCGCCGCGCACCGGGCTGTAATAGACCTGGCTGGCGGGATAGTAGGTGTACTTGTAGGCTTTGTTCTTCTTGTAGCCGTAAGCCTTGGCATGGCGCGGGGGATCCGCATAGGTCATGCTGGGTACCGCGATCCCGAATCCCCAAAACAGCAGCATTGCCACGAGAGTTGTTCCTATTTTCCTGGACTTGGACATAAGAGACTCCTTCTTCCCCCATCTGACTACCGTTGGACGGAACAAGTTATCGGGCATGCCCTGAATTTAGGATGGGGCAATCCCCGAGAATGGAAGCATACGAATTATATGGAAAAATACAGCGCGGCGGCGCCGGCGGCGAGAATGGCGGCGGCGGCGAAGAGGATTTGCACCTTCGCCTCCTTGGCGCCCAGCATCACCACGATGCCGGCTTTGACCGAGGTGTTGACCAAGGAGGCAATCGTGATCGCGATCGCGGCGACGGCGGCTTCTCCGCCCTCTTGGGCGTACTTTGCCATCGACAAGGTGATCGCGTCGACGTCGGTGGTTCCGGCCAGGGCGGCGACACCGTACATTCCGGCCCCCGGCAAATAGCGCTGAGCCAGCTTCACGATGACCAAAATCAAGGCGAAGAAAAATGCGAAGCGGATGGCCGCCGTGAGGCTGAAAGGATTCTTCAGCTGCACCTCGGGCCCGCGACCGGAGGCGTGCTCCTCTTTCTTCTTTCGCAGATAGGCCAAGGCCGCGACAAACGCCGCCATTCCCGTCATTGCGGCGAAAGGATACGCGATCACCGGCACCAATGGCTTGTGCACCACGGCGACCTCGATCAAGACCCGGATGAACATCACCGCCCAAGCCAGCAGAATCCCGGTGAGCACCCCCTTCCCAACCCCGCCCTCCTCCCGGCTGCTTTTCGCGAAAAAGAGCGTGACCGCGGTGGAAGAGACCAGGCCGCCGGTCAAACCGGTGACGGCGGCGCCGCGCTGCTGGCCGAGCCAGCGGCTGGCGACATAGCCGATCAGCGAGAGGCTCGAGATCAGAATCACCAGGAGCCAGAGTTTATAAGGATTCAAGGCCTCGAGCGGGTCCACCGACCGGTTGGGCAAAATCGGCAGGACGATGAAAGTCGCGACCAGCAGCTTGAGGATGGCGTAAAGGTCCTCGGTCCCGATCTTGGCCACCAAGCCGTGCAGAGGATCTTTGTAAGCCAAAACCACCGATGCCACGATGGCCAAGGCCAAGGCCGTTTCGGGATAACCGAAGGGCACCGCTCCCGCGAGCAAAAAAACGACGACCGAGGCTATCTCGGTGGTAAGTCCGAAAGCCGTGTCGTCTTCACGCTTCGCCAACCAATAGCCGCTCATCAGGACCAGAATCATCCCAATCAGCGAAATGGGAAATATCCAGAGGAATCCGGTCTTCACCGCCAACCACGCCGAAACGGCGCCGGCCTCGGCGATCAAGATGAAAGACCGCAGCCCGCGGATCTCCGATCCCTCTTTGACCTTCCGCCGCTCCCGCTCGATGCCAACGAGGGCCCCGATAAAAAGAGCGATCAAGAAGTCCCGCACCGGTGTATAGTCCATCGCCAGATCTTAAGCGTCGAACCGGAATCACGCAACGCTTGGCTGAACCCAAAGTCCATACTATATTCAGGGCATGAAAAACCTCGCCCCTCTCGGCTTAGCCTTCGGCATGTTAACCTCGACGCTCGCCTCCCCGGCCTTGGCCGGCCCTCTCGAAAGCGTCTATACCGAGCTGACGGCGGCCAAGTGCAAGCTCGTCAAAGAGGACGTCGAGTATCAGGAGGAGAAATGCCCGGGCGTCGGCGGCTATTCCCTGCTCTCGATCTATTCGGATCAGCGTCAATCGATCACCGTCGTCACCCCCCAAGGCAAGGAGCATCCCCTGAATTATTGGGAGGTCATCACGCCGGCCATGTCCCACCTCGGGGACAAGGCCGAATGGCGAATCGTCAAGGAGGGGGGCAAGAGCCAACCCAAGGCTTTGATCGTGCGGGTCACCACCGCGCCCCACCTGCAAAAGGAGCTGAAAGCTTCCTATCTGGCGGTCGCCAAGATCGGCGACGACGCGATTTGCGTGACCGACCGCATCGAGCCGGGACCCAAAGCCAATGAGCTGGCGCGCCAGGCCGCCGATTCCGCCGCCGCCAAACCCTGCCTCAAAGCCAAACCCTAGCTATTTGGCGTTTAATGCTTTCCATCGCTCCGGCAAAGAGTTTCAATAGGCTCGATGCGCCAAGTCTGGATTCCCAAAATCGGCGGTCCCGAGGTCCTCGAGCTCCGGGAAGCGCCCGATCCCCAAGCCAAGGCCGGCGAGCTCCGCATCCGGGTCAAGGCCGCGGGTATCAATTTCGCCGACTTGCTGGCCCGCCAGGGGCTTTATCCCGACGCGCCCAAGCTGCCGGCCGTGGTCGGCTATGAAGTAGCCGGCATTATCGACCAAGCCGGTCCCGGGACCAAATTCAAGCCGGGCGACCGGGCCGGGGCCATCACCCGCTTCGGCGGCTACAGCGACACCGTCGTGGTTCCCGAGGATTTCGCCTTTCCATTGCCGGCCAAGCTTTCCTTCGAGGAAGCGGCCGCGATCCCGGTCAACTATCTCACGGCTTGGCTCATGCTGATCCATCAAGGCAATCTTCAGAAGGGCGACAAGGTTCTGGTTCATGCCGCCGCCGGCGGCGTCGGGCAGGCCGCGCTCCAAATTTGCCTATGGCGGGGAGCCGAGGTTTTCGGAACGGCCAGCTCCTCGAAGCATCCGCGGCTCCAAGAGCTCGGGGTGGCGCATTGCATCGACTATCATCGGGCCGATTTCGAGGCCGAGGTGAAGCGGCTCACCGAAGGCCGGGGCGTCGACATCGTCTTGGACGCCGTTGGCGGGGAATCCTATCGCAAAAGCTACCGCTGCCTCGGGTCGCTGGGCAAACTGATGATGTTCGGCATCTCCAGCTTCAGCCCCGGTGACAGCCGTCACCTGCTCTCGGTGCTGCGGGGGCTATGGCGAATGCCCTCCTTCAAACCCATCGCGCTGATGAATAAGAACCGCGGCGTCATGGGCTTCAACTTGGGCCATCTTTGGGACCGCCGGGGTTTGCTCGCCCAATCCTTGCGCGAAATTCTAGGCCTGATCGAAGCCGGAGCGCTTCGGCCCGTCGTCGACCGTAGCTTTCCTTTCGAGCAGGCGGCCGAAGCCCATGCTTACCTTCATGGCCACAAAAATTTCGGAAAGGTGCTGCTCAGCGCTTGACCAAAAAATTCATTTAACTCTCGGGCCGTCACCCTGTCTAAATTTGGTCGTTGTCACCCCACAACCCATAAGGTATTTTGACGCCATGAAAAAGTATCTCGCTCTGTCCCTTCTGCTGGCCTCGATGCTGGGGGCTCTCCCGGCCTCGGCTTCCGAAATCTTCGGAAAAATCTCTTATAAGGGCGCCCCTCTCAAAAACGCCGATGTCGCCATCCAAGACAAGACCGCCAAGACCAATGACCTCGGATTTTATTCGATCAACATCGACCCCGGCTCCTACGTCCTCAAAGTGAAGCTGCCCGACGGCGCTTCTCGCGAGGAGAAGGTCGACGTCTTCCCCCAGGCCACCGAAAAAAACTTGAAGCTGGAGTAGACCTTGAGCACTGAGCCGGCGGCCACCCCCTCGCGCAACCTCGACCTGCTCAGCAAGGCGGTCACCGCCATCGGGGCACTTTTGGCCGGCGTGGCGATCCCGATCGTCATCAACTACAACCAGGAAAAGAACCGCGAGACCCAGCTTTACGTCCAAATCATGACTCAGCGCGAGCAGTCCGACAGCAACCTGCGTTCCCAGATGTTCAATGCGCTGATCGGGAGCTATTTCGGCGAGGACATCCTCAAGGATCCTGAAAAGCAGATGATGTACCTTCACCTCCTGACCCTCAATTTTCAGGAATTTTTCGATGCCCGGCCCCTGTTCGAAGACCTCAATCGGCGGGTCAATCCCGAGCAACGAAACCGGCTCTTGGCCATCGCCCGCGACGCGGCCGACCGCCAGGTCAATCTCCTCAGCAAGCCGGACAATGAGCCGGTTGAGCTCCGGTTATGCGTCGAATCGAGCGCCGATTGCCAAAACATGGGAACCTTCAACCTGAAGGGGCGGAATGTCACTTACCCCTTCGCGGTCCGGCTGCAGGACGTCGGCGACTCCGAGATCAAGGTCCGGGTCAGCTCGGCCGCCGAGAATTTCAATTTCAAAACCATCGAATTCGCGATGTCCTACTTCGACACTCCGTTCATGAACAACACCAAGCTCGTCGACGGCAGTCGTTTCTCCTTCGTCCTGCGAAACGCCGATCCCCAAAGGAAGATCGCCTCGATCGAGGTCGTCACCTTCCCCGAGGAATACATGAACCTCCGGGACCGCCCCTATTTCGACGAGATGCTTTCCCGGCTCGGCGAGAAAAGCGGCGCCAAGTCTAAGCCGAAGGAAGACTAGCCTGCTCGTGCTCCTTCTCGGCGAGCTTCTCTCCGAAGCTCCCGACCTTCGCTCTTTCCAGAAACCAGAACCCACAGCCTCGGTGCAGCTCGACCTTCCCAAATAGAGAGGTCGCCGGGTATTCCCGGCAGAGCTTGGGCCGGTAGGGATAGATGGTGCAGAGGTTCCCACCCCGCAGGTAACCGCAGTTCAGGGGCAGCAGCCGGCCTTGGGGAGCGCCGGCGGCCTGGAAGTTATGAATCCGGCTGTACCAGCCCCAGGCCAAGCGCAGGACCCAGGGGCGGCGAATCCAGGCCGAAGGCAGCTCGATGGCGAGAGTCTGGCAGCACATTCCGCTGCGCTGGCAAGCGCCCATCCGGACGTAGCGGGTCTTCTTCTCGTAGCCCAATATTTTCCAGGCGATGCGGTCGCCCCAATGGACCATCCCGAAGAGGAGTTGAACCACCAGCCAGACGTCGAACCAGAGCAGGTTTTTCAGGATTCCGAAGCAGGACCTTAGGCTTTGCCGCATGGGAGCTATTAAATACTTCTTGGCCCCAAGATGGAAGGGGCGCATCATCGAAACGGTTTCGGGATCTATCCAGGGAGGACAAACCTATGGGAAAAGGATCCCGTCTGCTGACGGCCGTCCTGCTTCTCGCCGGAGCAGCCGCCTTGCAGGGCACGACCTGCCAAGACACCGCCAAGAACGTCGTCGATAAGGCCCCGCCGGCCAAGACCCCGGAGCTGGTCAAAACCGGCGGTTGGAAGTGGAGCGGCGACCCTGACACCTACACCGGCGGGTTCGGCTTCGAGGCCAACGTCAAAACCCAAATATTCAACGAATTGGTGGTTCAGCAAGACGGAGCGCCGGTCACCCGAACCGACGTTTGGCCCCTGCCCAACCCGCCGCCGCCCGGCCCGGTCTATCGGGTGATGGACGTGCAGGACAATTACAACCAAGGCACCACAACGCGGCGAATCCACATTTATCCGATGGAATACTTCAGCAGCGCGATGCCGCCGCCACCGCCGGCCGACGGCACAATTCGCAACTACGGCTTCATCGAGCGCAGCATCAATCCGAAATACAGCGGCAAGGAGAAAGAGAGCGACCCGGCCCTTCTGAAACTGGTGGTATGGAACGAGCCCTGCGTCATGGCCCTCTTCGAGGGGCCGCCGGCCAACACCGCGACCAACATTCCGGCCACGATCCGCTGGCGGGCCAATCGATGCAAGAAGGTCGAGGTCCTGGAGGCCAACGAAGTCCCGGATCCCAGCGGCAATCCGGTGCTGAGGGAAAGCATGCTTCAAGAGGAAATCTTCAACCCGGGCCCGGCCGGGACCATCGAGGGCAACCGGACCATTCAACTGTCGACCACGACCAAGGCCGTCGGCGTCCGACTGACCAGCGCCCGCGGCAAAACTTTAAAGTCGATGCAGGAAACCGCCGTCAGCGGGCCGGCGCCCTGCCCGGCCAATCCCGGCGGCCGCAAAATGTGGTTCGAGTTCTGCCTTGAATGCCTCGGCGATCCGCCGCGGGACTATGCGACCACCGCCTGCACCCAGGACGACGCCCGGACCCAAACCGAAAGAGACTGGGGCGGAGCCGCCGGGCGCTGCACGGTGAAGGACGGGGGCTGCTTCACTCCCTAGCGATCGCCGGAAAACGGAAAAGTGCAGATCAGCAGGGTTCCCCGAGGCTCCACCCGACGAAATTCCAAATTGGCCTCGATCATCCGAGCCCGGTATTTCATGATTTGAATGCCGATTCCCGAATTTCCATTCAGCTTCAACTCCTTGGGACCGTTGTCCCGAACGCTAAGCTCGATTTGGCCTTTCTTCTTCAGCAACAAGATGTCGATTTGATCGGCCGCGCCGTGCTTCCGGGAATTGCTGGTCGCCTCCTGAACAATCCGAAAAAGATGGGTCGCCAAATTGTTGTCCTCGATGAGGATCGACTCCGGGCAATGAAAGCGGCAACGGATGCCGTTGGCTTCCGACAGCCGCCCGGCCAAGGCTTTCAAGGAGAGCATCAAGGAGTCGGCCTGTAATTCCACCGGGAAAAGCCCATGGGCCATGTCCCGAGCCTGCCGAGCCGACTCGTCGAGCAATTGGGCGATCTTCTCAAGCTCGTCCGGCTCTCGAGCCGGGCCCGCCCGTTTTTCTTTGGCGAGCAAGCTGTGGAGCAGCATCGAAATGCCGACCAGCTTTTGGCAAAGACCGTCGTGGAGCTCGGCTCCGAAGCGGCGCTGCTCTTTTTGGCTGATATCCAGCACTTCCTTCTCGACTCGCTTGCGTTCCAAAATCTCGCTATGCAACGAGGCGATGGCGTCGCGGAGCCCGACCTGGACCAGCTCAATGGAGGACAGGCTTTCGCGCAGGACCTGTTGAGCGAGGGCGAAGAACCGTCGCTGCTCGCTGGGTGGAAGCTGGTCGATGATCCGATCGACCGCGCTTTGATGGGCCCGGGCCAAATCCAAGACACCGGCCCCCGCCTCGAGCGCAGCCCTTCCGATCTCGTAGGAGTCTTGCAGGGTTTTCTCCAGGCTCCGCTCACCGGCTTTGGTCAGGACGGCGTAAAACCGATCCTCGATTTCAATCGCCCGCTTCTTCATTGGCGCCTCCGAGATAGCGCGCGGTTAGCACCAGAGCATCGTCATGGCCCTTGTAGAATTCTTTCAGAGTGCGCTCGCAGACTTCCCGGACCGGGCTTTCGGGGACTCCATTCGGCACGCCGGGATAAACTCCATCGGTCGCGAAGATCAGCAAATCGCCCCGCCGCAGCGGCAGGACCTCGGCTTTCAGCTGAGGCAACTGAACGCCGACCATTCCGCCTCGCAGCATCACCGACTCGCTCCGCAAGTGACCGTCGTCGTTGGCGTAGTGCAATGAGCCGACGACGTTGCCGACGCCGATCCAAGTCAAGGTGTTGTCGCGAAAATCCAAGGAAGCCAAGGTCATGACCACTCCCCGGGTGAGTCGAAGCTTCTCATGAACCATATGCATCAACGACATGACTGAATCGGCGGGCCGGGACTTCAAAAGCTCGGCCGCCAATTGGGCCGCGGCGGCCGCCTCCCGCCCATGGCCAATTCCGTCGATCACCGCCAGCAGGGCGCCGCCATCGCGCGGCACGACGACGCAGTGGTCGCCGCACTCGACCTCGCCGGAGAGAACCTCGGTGGAGCATGCCCACTCCAAATCCTTGAATTTTCCCTCCACGGTGTTCACGAAACCCACTTCTTCATGGTGACGGTGGTGCCCCGGCCTATGACCGAGGCGATCTCGAATTCGTCCATCAAGCGCCGGGCTCCCGGCAGCCCCAAGCCAAGGCCCCGGCCGGTCGAATAGCCGACCTGCATCGCCAGCCCCAAGTCGGCGATGCCCGGGCCCTGATCCTCGGCGACAATGAGGATTCCGGTCCGTCCGCCTTGGTGGAGCGGGCTGATGCTGATCGCGCCTTGTTGGGCGTATTCGACGATGTTGCGGGCAACCTCGGAGATGGCCGTCGCGATGACGATTTGGTCGACGTCGGAGAAGCCGAGTCGAAGGGCCAGGCTCCGCCCCTGCTGCCGGGCCACCACGATGTCTCCACCGGATTGGATCGTCAATGGGAGCTCCATTTTAGCGCCTTCAGGTATTCCTTGATTGCTCATTCAGGTAGGCCAAGCCTTCCTCAAGGTCCAAAGCGGTGGCGACGTCCCCCAAAGTCAGGCCCAATTGGACCATCGAGAAAGCGACCTCGGGTTGGATCCCCACGATGACCGTCTCGGCGCCGCGCAGACGGATCATATGGGCGATGGCCCGGACCGTCCGGACCGCGAAAGAGTCCATGACATCCAAGACGGTGACGTCCACGATGGCGGCTCGCGAGCGGAACTTGCCGACCTGCTCGGCCAAATCGTCGCGCAGCTGCAGCAGGTCCTCATCGGAGAGGGCCGATTGAATCGAGGCGATCAGATAGTCGCCTTGTTTAAGAATGGGGACTCTCATGCCTCTTTACCCGAAATCTTCAGCGCCTGGGCTTCCTGAGTCATCGAAACTTTATAACCGAGCAGCCTTTCGGCCTCTTCGATGCCGCCCTGCAAATCGCCGATCGCGTTGATTTTGCTCAAGTCGACGCCGATCGTGACCAGAGTTTGGGCGATTTCCGAGGAAAGCCCGGTCACGATGACGTTGGCGCCCATCAGCCGGGAAGCATCGACCGTCTGGACCAAGTGGTTGGCGACGGTGGCGTCGACCGCCGGAACGCCGGTGATGTCGATGACGACCACTTTGGCGCGGTTGGTCCGGATTCCGCGGAGCAATTGCTCGGTGAGCTGGCGGGCCCGCTGGGGATCGATGACTCCGATGATCGGCAGGATCAGCAGCCTTTCCCGAACCTGCAAGACCGGGGTCGAAAGCTCGCGGATGGCTTCCTGCTGTTGGCGAATGATGCGCTCGCGCTCTTGGACGAAACCGACGGCGACGGTATTGGCGATCCGGTTGGCCGCCGGCTCATAGGCGTCGAGGATCCGGTTCAATTTGGCGAAGTCGGCTTGATACTTGGCGAACAAGGAGCGGGCCAGCACGTCACGAAGGAGCAAGACGATGCCGACGACTTCATGGGTTTCAACGCCGCGGGGGATGATGCGTTCCGAAAGGTTGCGGGCATAGGCTTGAAGGGCTTCGACGCTGCCGGTCTCGAGAACTTCGATGTAGTTGTCGTAGACCGAGGTCGCCTCGATGAAGATTTCCTCGCGGGTCATCGCGGTGAGCAGCTGGGCCTCGGTGATGCGGCGGGCCCACTCCTCGCGCAGCTGGGTTCGGTTCTGCCGCAAGTGAGCGACCAACTCGCGAAGCAAAATCAGCGTCGTTTCAGGATTGTCCTTGTCGGCGGTCTTGCTCAGACTAAGCTTGGACGTCTCCATGGTTCCTCCCATCAGGCTCGGCTCGCGATTTACAAATTGCTAGGCGATCTCAGGATCTTATCGCGCCGTTCGGAGCTCTAGCGATAGGGGAACCCCCTGTTCGAACATGGGGGAATCCCCTATCTCACGAGGCCATCGATTTCAGTCCAATGACTTGGGGGATGGTGCGAGGCGGCTGGAAAACGACTTTGCGGATCTGCCCGGAATCGGATTCTTGAAGCCCAAGATCAACGATAAATTCTTTTTTCGTAATCTTCCCACGGTCGGCTGGTCGCATTCTTTTTCATGTGGGCGTAAATCCGGAGGCCGAGACGGCGGCACTTTTGATAGAGCGTGTTGTAATATTGGATTCTTTCGTAGTCCCGAAGCTCCCGGGCGCGGCGCCGGCAATCCGCGAAATACCGTCGGAGGGCGCGGCCGATCGGAGGTTCGTAGTGCGGAGGATAAAGGGGTTCAACCAAGCCGAGGCTTCGCATCGGCGGCAAGGCTTCGACCGGCATATTGACCGTGACTTCATCTTCGGCCTCGGCCGAGGCTTCGATTTCAACGCAAGCTTCCATCATCTCTCACCTCATCCTTAAAGGGGGTCTCCGGAGAGAAGCAGCAATAATGAGGCCAAATTCACGGCGCTGATCGAAATATTCTATATAAAATTCAAATACTTAGAATCGGCGCGGCGCGGAAGCTCAATGCAGCGATTTTCCACTGAACAAAATCTGGGAGGCTGCCCATTTTTACGCCAATTAGAATCGTTTCAAGGCGAGGTCGGCCAGCTTGAGTAATTGGGCTTGCGCGGCGGGATTGGCCGGGATGCCGAGCACGAAGACGAGATTGCCGCGGAGAACCAGGATCGTCGCGAAAGCCGGTCCACCCGAGACCGCATTGGGCGACCAGCGCGCTTCGTCGGCGCCGGGAACCGCGATCGGCTTCAGGGAGGAGCTCAACTCCCCGCCGGCGGTTTCCAGCGTGGCTTTGGCTTCGCCGGGATTGGTTCCCGCCGGATAAAAAACATCGAGCTCGATGCCGCCGGTGGCGCTCGATTTGCCGGCATAAACGCAGTAGGCGCTGGCCCCTTTGTCCGTCACGTTGGCGGTAGGCGGCGCGGCCTTGGCCACGCCAACCCCCTGAAAATCGGAGACGGTCAAAGCGCCGCACATCGCGGCGCCAGATCCGGGCGCGATGGGAGCGGCTTGGACACTCGATGCCAAAAGCAGAATGAAAAAGGAAAGGTAACGAAGCTGACAGGGGCGAAGGGCCATGGTTCACCTCGGATTGGAACCGAGCTATACACCCTAGCGCGAATTTCCACCAGTAAGCTTGCGCAGCTGCTGCTGAGGCGAAGGAGGTTGAAACTTGGGCGCCGGATTGCCGGTGGGCGGGTTAACCGGCGGCTGCGGGGTGGTTTCGGGAGTCGGATTGACGGGGACCGGCGCGGGGCCGACGGTGGAAACGCTGGCGGCTTGAATGGGACTCGGCATGGAACCCTCCTTTTGCTGGAGCTACCAGAAGCAAGGGCAATGCCAGGGAAATAGGACTGAAACTCTTTGTCTTTTTAGAGCCTGGGGCCGCCTAAAATGCCGAAACTTCTCAAAGTGAGCAATTCCACAACCATTGCTGTACGTTTCCGATAAGCCTCGATCAGGGCTCGGTCAAAGGAGTTTTTTATGCTGCCTCTTTTGGTCGCCGCCGGCGGATTGCTCGTGGCCAGCGCCATCCTGAGTGGATGCGATGACGAGCCCTCCACTCCCCAAGAACCGGTTCAAGTCCCTCCCCCACCTGAAGCGAACCCGGTCGATGCCGGCCCCA
>DATEDP010000084.1 GCA_035281585.1 bacterium | reverse complement strand
GTCTGCTGGGCGGTGCTGGCCAGCGATTCGGCGGCTTGCTGGGTCGCTTCGACGATCCGTTCCTTGGTATGTTGGGCGGTGTTCGCAATGACTTCCAGGGCCTTGGCCGGCAGCTCCTTCAAAACCCCGATATCGAGAATGCCGTCTTTGACCAAGTTGCGCTTGAGTGCCGCCTCGGGCGGCTTGCGCAGATCCTGGGCCAGCCCAAGGACCTCCATCCCCTTCAAGATGTAATAAGTGATGTCGAGCTCCCACCAAAAGAAGCCTTGGTTGGCCGAGGCCTGAAAGTGGTGGTGGTTGTTGTGCCAGCCTTCGCCGAGCGTCAGGCAGGCGAGCAGGAAGGAGTTTCTCGAGGTGTCGGTGGTCACGTAGCGGCGGCGGCCGAAGACGTGGGCCAGCGAATTGATGAAGAAGGTGCTGTGCCAGAGCAGGATCGTCGAAAGGAAGAAACCGATCCAGAGCGCGCTCCAGCCACCGAACAGGAAAACCGTCGCGCCGAGGAGAATCGGCGGCAACGCCCAATACTTATCCAGAAAACGAAGCTCCGGATACTTGGCGAAATCCGGAATCAAGGAGTGATCCGGCACATGGTACTTCTTGCAGAGCATCCATCCGACATGGCTCCACCAAAAGCCCTTCTTCGGCGAATGGATGTCGGTGGGCAGGTCGGAGTAGCGATGATGGTGCCGATGCAAGCCCGACCACCACAGCACTCCTTTTTGTGAAGAGGTCATGGCGCCGAAGGCCATCAGGAATTGCATGACCCGGCCCAGCTTGTAGCTGCGATGGGCGAAATACCGATGATAGCCGGCGGTGATGAAAAACATCCGGCCCCAGAGCAAAGCCGCGCAGAGAATCCAATCCCCGAGGGTGGCTCCGGTCCAAAGCGCCAGCAACGGCATCAAGTGAGCGATGAAGAAAGGTGAAGAATGGAGCCACTGGATTTTTTCGTCCGCGGCCCGCGCAAATTGTGCCTTCACAACACCCCTGCTTTCTGCCCCTCGTTCATGAGTTTAACGAAGCAGGGTTACGATTTCACCTGCCTATTGTAAAGATGAAAACTTGTTCAAGAGCTCGGCGAAACCGACCATCGGAGCCAAAAAGCTAAGACTGGGATTCACGGCGAGGAAAGTTTTTAAACCTTCCAAAAGCGAAATATCCTGACCCGGCTTGAGCGCGTCGGCGACCGCCTTGGAAGCGGCCTTGGTCGCCGCTCGGCCGGCCTGAGCGGCCAAACCCCGGCCCGCTGGAGCCGCGGCTTTTCCCGCCTTGGCAGCGGCGCCCCCGCCTTGGAGCAGCGTGAGCACATCGAACATCACCACCACCGACGGCGGATAAGACGAAACCTCGAGACTGACTCCCTTCAGGGGAGTCGCAATCGCCTGCTTCGGCCAAAAATGAGCGCTGAGGCTGAACGGATCGGAAAAGGATGATTGTTTGGTATTGTTGGTTGAATTGAATGGCTCCGCCATAGGTCCCCCTAAAAGAAAGATAGAGAAACCCCGAGCCTAGCCTATTATCGTCCGGTGAGTTCCAAGGTTGCGGATCAAGCCGCCCGGTGGGCTCGCCACTCGACCAAGCCCTTGCCGGCCAGGGTCAGCAGGGCCAGCAGGGCCAGGAGCGAAGCCACCGCGAAGGCCGCCACCGTTTGATGCTCGTCGTAGAGGATCTGGACCTGCAGAGGCATGGTGTTGGTGAGGCCACGGATGTGACCGGAGACGACCGAAACCGCGCCGAATTCGCCCATTGCCCGGGCGTTGCAAAGAATCACCCCATAAAGCAGGCCCCATTTGATGTTGGGCAGGGTCACCTTCCAGAAAGTCCGCAGGCCGCCGGCGCCCAAGGTCATCGCCGCTTCTTCTTCCTCCCGGCCCTGGGCCTGCATGAGCGGAATCAGCTCCCGGGCCACGAAGGGAAAGGTCACGAAGATCGTCGCCAAGATGATGCCGATGGGATGGAAGATGATCTTGGGCTGGTTGTCGATCAGATAGACGATCCAGCCATAGCTCCAGTTTTGTTGAATGAAGAAGCTCAACAAGTGGCCGAACAGCCATTGATAGACCGGCCAAAAGAAGCCCTGGGCGCCGAAGAGCAGGACGAAGATCATGCCGGAGATGACCGGCGACACGCTGAAGGGCAGGTCGATCAGGGTGATGAGAAAATTCTTCCCCCGGAAATCGAACTTGGAGATCGCCCAGGCCGAAGCCAGTCCGAATATAATGTTGAGCGGCACCGCGACCCCGGCGGTGATCAGGGTCAGCCGGATCGCCGACATCGTCTCGGGCTCCCGGATCGAAGCCGCGAACAGCTTCCATCCCTCGGCGAAGGCCTTGGAAAAGACTTCGACCAAGGGCACGACCAGGAAAAAGCCCAGGAATAGAATGGCTAAAAGGATCAAGAGCCAACGCACCGGCGCCGACTCGGTGGTAGCCCGCGACGCCGCCCCGCCATCCCCTTTTCCCAAACGACTGATTACCGAAGCCATAGTGATCCCAGGTCTAGCGCGTCATCGCGGCCTGACTCTTCCAATTGACGAGGTTGATGAACAATAGAATGAGAAAGGAAACCGCCAGCATCACCACCGCCACCGCGGTGGCCTGAGCGTATTCGAATTGCTCGAGCTTGGTCATGATCAAGAGCGGCGTGATCTCGGTCTTGAAGGGCATGTTGCCCGAGATGAAAACGACCGAGCCGTATTCGCCCAGGGCCCGGGCGAAGGCCAAGGCGAAGCCGGTCAGCAAGGCCGGCTTGAGCTCGGGCAGGATCACCTTCCAAAAAGTCCGGAGCCGGCCGGCGCCCAGCGAGGCCGCGGCCTCTTCGTTCTCCGGCCGGAGCTCCTCCAGGATCGGCTGGACCGTCCGCACCACGAAGGGCAATCCGATGAAGGTCAAGGCGATGACGATGCCGAAGCGCGAATAGGCCCCCTGGATGCCAACCTTTTGCAGGTAATGCCCGATCCAGCCGTTCTCCGAGTAAAGGGCGGTCAAGGCGATGCCGGCCACCGCCGTCGGCAAGGCGAAAGGCAGGTCGACCAAGCCGTCGATCAGCCGCTTCAACGGAAAGCGGTACCGGACCAAGACCCAGGCGACCAAGAGGCCGAAGACGGTATTTAGGATGGCGGCGATCCCCGAGGCGGTCAAACTCAGCTTGAAGGCCGCCACGACCCGCGGCGACGTCACCGTGCTGGCGAAGGTCTCCCAGCTCAGGGTGGCGGTCTTCAAGAACAGCGTCGAAAGCGGAATCAGGACGATCACGCTGAGATAGAAGATCGTAAAGCCCAGGGTGAGCCCGAAACCGGGTAGAACGCGATGCTTTCGCTTGAATGCCATCGGTCGATTTATTTCGCCGCGGTCTGGTAGATCTGGTCGAAAAGTCCGCCGTCGGCGAAATGCTCCTTCTGGGCTTGCTTCCAGCTTCCGAAGACTTGGTCAACTGAGAAAAGACCGATCTTCGGAAATTGGGCCGAATACTTGGCCAGGACTTCGGCCGACCGAGGCCGGAGGTAATGTTTGGCGGCCAATTCCTGGCCGGCCGGGCTATAGAGGTATTCGAGATAGCCCTTGGCCAGGTTCAAAGTCCCATGTTTGTTGACGTACTTGTCGACCCAGGCCACCGGAGCCTCGGCTTCGACTGAGACCGAGGGAACCACCGGCTCGAAGGCTTCACCACCGGCGTCCTTCTTGATCAGCAGGACTTCCGATTCGAAGGTCAGCAGGACGTCGCCGATCCCGCGCTGGACGAAAGTCGTGCTGGCTCCCCTTCCACCGGTGTCCAGGACCGGAACGTTCTTGAAGAGCTTGCCGACGAAGTCCTTGGCCTTGGCCGGATCGTTGCCGTTGGTCTTCAAGGCATAGCCGTAGGCCGCCAAGTAGCTGTAGCGGCCGTTGCCCGAGGTTTTGGGATTGGGCACCACGACTGAGACACCCGGCTTCACCAGGTCATTCCAGTCCTTGATGGCCTTGGGATTGCCCTTCCGCACCAGGAAGACAATGGTCGAGGTGTAAGGCGCGCTGTTGTTGGGTAAGCGGGTCCGCCAATCGGTCGGAATCAGCTTGCCGATCTCGGCAATGGCGTCGACGTCGGTCTGCTGATTCATCGTCACCACGTCGGCTTCCAGGCCGTCGATGACCGAACGGGCCTGCTTGGTCGAGCCGCCATGGGACTGCTGGATAGTGACGTCCTCGCCGGCCTTCTGCTTCCAGAAGGTCGCGAAGTTGGCGTTGACGTCTTTGTAGAACTCCCGGGTCACGTCGTAAGAGACATTCAAGAGGCTGACCGCCGCCTGGGCCCCCGGAGCCGCCAAGAGGCTCAGCGCGGTGGCGCCGAGCAGGATTCGTTTCAGTTTCATAAAAATACCTCTTCTTTCGATCAGCTTCCGGGTTGATAGATTTGGTCGAAGGTTCCGCCATCGCCGAAATGAGCCGCTTGGGCCTTCTTCCAGCCGCCGAAAACTTCATCGATGGTGATCAGGTTGAGCTTGGGGAACTGGGCCGTGTATTTCGCCGCCACCGCCGCGAGGCGCGGGCGATAGTAATGCTTGGCCGCGATCTCCTGCCCCTCGGGAGTGTAGAGGTACTCCAGATAGGCCTGAGCCACCGCTCGGGTGCCGCGCTTATCGACGACCTTGTCGACCAGCGAGACCGGCGGTTCGGCCAGGATGCTGAGCGAAGGAACCACGATCTCGAACTTATCCTTGCCGATGTCCTTGGTCACCAGCAGAGCCTCGTTCTCCCAAGAGATGAAAACGTCGCCGATGCCCCGCTCGACGAAGGTCGTGGTCGAGCCGCGGGCGCCCGAGTCAAGGACCGGAACGTTCTTGTAGAGCTTGGCTACGAATTCCTTGGCGGTGGAGTCGCTGCCGCCCGGCTGCTTTAGGGCGTAGGCCCAGGCCGCCAAGTAATTCCAACGGGCGCCGCCCGAGGTCTTGGGGTTGGGGGTGATGACCGAGACGCCGGGCTTGGCCAAGTCGTTCCAGTCTTTGATCCCCTTGGGATTGCCCTTCCGCACCAGGAAGACGATGGTCGAGGTGTAGGGCGAGCTGTTGTTCGGCAAGCGGGTCTGCCAGTTGGCCGGCAGCAGCCGGCCCTTTTCGGCGATGGCGTCGATGTCGTAGGCCAGGGCCAGGGTGACCACGTCGGCCTCCAATCCGTCGATGACGGACCGGGCTTGCTTGCCCGATCCGCCATGGGATTGCTTGACGTCGACCGGCGCCGCCGGATTCTTGGCCTGCCAATATTTGGCGAAGGCCGCGTTATAGTCTTGGTAAAGCTCGCGGGTCGGATCGTAGGAAACATTGAGCAGGGAGACCGCCGAAGCGGTGCCGCTGAGTCCCAAGATCAGCGAGGCGCTAAGCAAGAGAGACTTGATTCGGTTCGATGTTTTCATGAAAATTCCTTCTTCAGCTTAGAAGTTCAGTTGGTAACGATTGAGAATCACATTTTCGGTCTTCTTATCGGTGCCGCCCTTGCCGCCGCCGTCGAAATGGGTCTGCTCGAAGTCGATGTAGAGCTTGGCGTTTTCGTTGATTATCCAGTTAAAGGCAACACCCCAGTTCTTGGCCTTGCGGGCCGACTTGTTGGGATCGGCAAAGAGCGGGAAGGCGTCTTGGTCGATCTTGGCTTCGTTGTAGCGGACGCCGAACTCGAAAGCACCGGTGCCGCCCTTCTTCCAGCCCAGCGGCTTGCGCGGCTTGATGTTGCCGAAGGAGTTGTCGGCCCCGATCACGTAGTTGGCCGCGATCTGCCAGGCTTGGTTCTGGATGGCGACCGGCGCGACGGCGCCGACCCCGTTCACCTTTTGGCTGCTGACGATGTATTCGCCTAAGAGGCCGAAGCCCTTGTAGTAATAATAACCTTGGGGCGAAACGCGCCAGCGCTCGCCGTCGGCGAAGACCACGTTGGTGCCGGGGGTATTGATGTAGCTGAACCAGGTCTGGCGGCCGGGAGTCTTGTAGGTTCCCAGCTGCGGATCGGTCAAAGTGCCGGTGCCTTGACCGACGCTGCCCGAGACGCCGATCCCCAACTTCTGCAAGGGCTCGATCGAAGTCTTCTTGAAGGGATGGGCGAAAACCCGGCCGGCGAAGTCCTTGGAGTTGTTGATGTCGAAGTCGGCGCTGCCGCCGTCAAAGACCCCGTTGAAGACGCCGGCTTGGTAGTTCAACACGCCATCGAGGATCTCGCCGTTCAGCATCACGCCGAGGTCGCGGTTGGGAGCCAATTCGGTCGGAAAGCCGCGCTCGACGAAGTGGAGGGCCGAGGCCGATTCGAGGCGCTCGAGACCGACCGGCTCCTTGAACTTGCCCAACTGAACCTTGAGCTCGGGGAAGATCGTGGTGTTGATCCAAGCGTCCTGGAGCACCACCTTGCCTTCGCCGAAATCGGGCATAATCCGGAAGTCCCAGCGCTTGGCGAAGCGTCCTTCGATATAGGGCCGGATCCGGCGGGCGATGAAGGTGTTGACCGCGCCCTGCCCGTCCCGGTCCAGGTAGAAACGGGCATCGGCCTGGATGAGGCCGCGAAAGCGGATCTCGTTGTTGCCGTCAGCCGAGCCGATCGAGATGCCGCCGCTGCTCGCCTTGATGACCGGCTTATCCTTGGCTTTCTCCTTCTCGGCTTCTTCCTTCAGCTCGAGGTTCCGCTCGAGGACTTTTTGTTTCTGCTCCAGCTCCTCGAGCCTTTGCTCGAGGAGGGCTTCGCGCGAGGGCGCGGAGCTCTTGGACTTGGCTTCGGCCGCGCCGAAACTCAGTCCGCTTAGAAAAATCGCAATCAATAAAATTCGCAAATGGGAACGCATGGGAATCATCTCCAATTTTCCATCAAGCTTCCGGCGGTCCGGTCAGGCGGAAATATTTTGTAAATGGGAATCTGCCACCCGTGGTCGGAAAGGCCGGAAGCGCTCGATGGTCAATTGAATCGGACCTTCTCCTTGCGCTCGATTTGGACGACTTTGGAATCGTGAACGACGATCTCGACCGAGCCGTAGGCCAGGCCTTCGATGGCCCGGAGAATTTCCCGCTCGACCTGAGCCGGAAGCTCCGGTTTGGAGCCGATTGAAGAATGGGGGTTTCTTTCGGACGGGGAACTCATAAATTTCCTTTCGTATGCCGGCCAAGGCATCGAGCTCGCGATGAAGCGGGCTTGGGTTAACGTTTAGCTTTGGTTTGGGATTATTCGGTTAGGCCGGCGCCCGAGGGATGGGCTTTGAGAGAGGCTTACGAAAGGTTGGATTCGCTCCTCCCGCACGACGCCGGCTCGATACACATGGCACAACAACAGGCCATGCTGCCGACGGTGGGGAGAGAAATTTGAGCGAAACCTTGATACATCTTTGCTCTGCTTAAAGTAGCCGGTTTTTTCTGTCAAGCCGAGAAATTCGGCCGGCGCTCACGGCTATGATTCATCTTCGCCATAAAACCCCCGATAGTTGCGGCTTTTTCGCTCCTTGAGCTCAGACCCAGAAAGATTCCTGGTCCTGACGAGCCCGCTGGCGGATGCCGGGAAATTCGTTCTGGATCAGGATCGGATAACGCAACATCGCGGCACCTTGAAACTTTTCGGCCCGCTCGAGCCGCCGGGCCAAATGGAGCAAGCCTTCCCAAAAAAGCTCGGGATCGCATTCACGGGAGAGCGAAAGTAACTCGCGGAGGCCGTTCTCGCCGAGACTGGCGGCGAGCTCCTCGCGGCGGCCGGGCGATATCCTCTCCAAGGCCCTTCCCAGCCGCGGGCCGATCCGGTTGATTTCCTCCTGCAGCGGCCCTTCGGACCCGCCATCCAAGATTCTGGCGACCAAGGGCACGGCCCAATGGTGATCGCAGGGCCCAGGCCGCAAATTCCAACGCTTCCGCTCGGCATCGCCGTGCCGCGCCTCGAACTCCTCCCAACTCAAGGCCAAGGGCACCGCCGGCCGAGTCTGGGCGTAGACCGCGACGCCAAGCAAGAGCGCCGCTGTCAGGCCCCAATGAAGCCGCGAGGCCAGGCGGGCTTCGGCCGCGAGCGAGCCGCTCGCGAGGAGCCTTGTCTCCGCGACCGCAGCCGTTGCCAGGAAGCGCGGGAACAAGACCCCACGGGCATAGCCGTAAATCGCCAAAGAGCCGAAGTCCTCGGCCAGCCAACGGCCAGGGAATCGCAGACCAACGGCGTCGGCGCCGGCGGCCAAGCCGCCGTGAATCAGGGCCAACGGCAGCGCCTCGGCGACGGCCCCACTCAAGCGAGCCGGCGCCAAACCGCCGAGACCTTGGCGAAAAACCGAGGCGAGAGCATAGGCCGCCCCGTTCTGGGCGGCATGGCGAAGCGGCCCTTCGTCGAGGTAGTGGGAAAGTCCCCAGGCCGCTCCATAAGTGGCCGCCAGCTCAAGGCCGAAGCCGATGGCGCTGAAACGCGGTCGCCGCAGGGTTTGGCGCAGAAACCCTTCGTCGACGTGGGGATAATGGCGACGCAAAAAGGCCGAGGCTTCGACGCTACCTTCACGCTGGAGGCTGGCCCGGGCTTCCCGGTAATGCTCCCGCGAAAATTGGACCGTATGCGCTCGCCCGATCTCGAGGGTGGAGAGCGAACGGCCGTAAAGCTTCAACTCCTCGAGATGCTGGACCTCAGCATTTCGCCCCCGCACCACCAGCCGGGTGATTTCGCGGTTGGTGGTGAGGATCGAGGGCTGATAACGACGAAACCAAGTGACGATAATTTCTTTCCGGCTCCGGCCGAGCGAGGCGCCTACCGAAAAGGGCTTCCATCCGAGGATGACCTCGCCGTGAATCGCGGTCGGCATTCCGCTGAAATCGTTCAGGGTCATTCGCGTCGCCAAGCGGCCGATCGGCGGCAAACCGACGCTCCAAACCATCTGGCGGGCCACGGCTCCGTCGGGCCTCGTCAACTGGGTGAGCTCGACCCGGGCATGGCCGTACATCATCAGGCGAAGGAGCTCACCGGCGCCGGGCGGCGGGGCTTCGTCCTCCTGGCCGGAATGAAAGCCAAGACGGGGTAAAAGGCGCGAGCCTATCGAGGGAGCCGTCATGATTAATTTCCCGAAAAGGGAACCTCGCCCTGAAAATTGGTCGCCATTCCGAGGAAGCCCATGTGGGTCGACAGGTCTCGACCGGGAGCTCCGCCGTCCTCGCCGTAAGCTCCGCGGTAGCCCAGCGAGAAAGTCAGGCCCTGGACCGGCGAATAGCCGACGCTGAATTCGGTATGAGTCTCGGTCGCGGCCACCGCCGGCGTCACCGCGGCGTCCCGGGCCGAAGCCCGCCCCAGAAAGGAAACCACGCCGCGAAATCGCCAATCGCCGGGATGAAAATCGGCCAGCAAGGTTCCGACGTGGCGCTCGTCGGTGGCCTCCAGCTCAAGCGTGTTGTGCGAAGAGCCGTAACGGTGGGCGAAGCCGGCTCCGCCGGTGAAGATGCCGTAATCGAAAGTCGCGGCGAAGCCTTCGCCGTGGGTGATCCCCGGATCGGGAATCGGGCCGGTCTCGGGTTGAGGATTGGAGCGGAGGCTGGCGTAGCCGGTCAAGGTCAGGCGCGGCGCTTCCCGCCCCTCGGCAAAGGCCAGGGTGATCAGCCCTTGGGCCATGCCCAGGGCCGTTCCATCGGCGCCGTTCAGCCCGCCGAGACTGAAGAGGAGCTGACGCACCGGCTCTTCCGGTCGCCGGCGATCGTAACGAAACTCACCGCCGAGCCAATCCAGTGGAATCGTCACGTTGGCGTAGTTGACCTGGGCGCTGTAGGAATGGGCGATCAGCAGTTGCTGGTATTCGGGCTGATCGTAACGATGCCGTCCGAAACGGATCTGGAAATCGCGGGCGAAACGAAAGCCGGTGCTGAAACCGTGGATTCCGATGTTGAAACGAAGCGGGTCCTCGGAGCTGCCCGGCCGGTAAACGTAGGCCGAAACCGGCGCCTCGTCGGAGAGGGCGCCGACCGGCTGGGTGAAGAAATAGTTGGCTTGGATCGGCGTCTGGCCATTGAAGGCGATGCCGGACTCGCCGCGGAAATCCAAAAACCAAG
>DATEDP010000083.1 GCA_035281585.1 bacterium | reverse complement strand
TCAGCCGCCGTTGAGCCAGCTCCCGGATCGGGGACGGGATCGCCGAATTTTGCAGAATCTCCTGATAGAGCTCGACCGCCAAGTCCGGCCGCTGGGCCCGCTCCTGCCGGCCGGCCAGCGACAGCAGGCCTTCTCCGCGCAGCTCGGGGTCGCGCTCGCGAGCCAAGGCGCCATATTCAAGCCCGAGGGCCGTAGGCATCGTTGTATTCATTTTTCCCTACCCTATTCCGTCGCTTTGGGAATCTGCTGGACATAGTCGGGGCCGACCAAACCTTGCAATAGTTCCGCCGAGGTTTGCGCATCCAAGGCTTTGCCGTTCCATTCGGGATGAGCCGTCCGGTAATCGGCCACCCGCTGGTGGAACCGGGCCAAATTGGCGGCGATCTCCGGCAAGTGATAGCTCTCGGGGACGTCGAGCTCGATTTGGGCGGCGGCGTTGCGCAGGTTGTGCTCGCCACCGAAGGCTTCGATGTAGGCCCGCGGAGCCAATTCGCCGATGTCGGCAAAGGCGCCGTGCCGTTCCAAAGTATGCCGGGCGATCATGCCAAAGCCACCGCCGCCCGGAATTCCAAAAAGGGCGAAGGAGGGGAAGTCCGGAAAGCGGACGATTTTGTGATACCCGCGGTTGAAGCCTTGGTCCTCGCTGCGGAGGTGATAGCGCAGGGTTGCGGTTTCGCCGATCTCCTTGGCATGGCCGAGGGCGCCGCCGCCGTAGACTCCGCGGAGAATCCTTTGGTTCTGGGAACCGCCGGCCCAAGTGAAGAAGAAGGAGGTCGAGCGGGGACCGAAATGAGGGCTCAGCGCTTCCAAGGTTGCGCCGTGATTTCGGCCCATGCTGTCGAGAGTTCCTTGGTAGTGCTTCTCGCTATAGGCCTTCATGTCCATCAGCACGACCCGGCCCTGGGTGTCGAGGCTGGGGATGCCTTTTAACTGTTCGATTCCCGGCGAGGGGCTGATCCAACGAGCGAAGGCGATCGAATTGATGAAATGGAGGTCCGGCGACCAGGCTCGGCTCTGAGCCTCGCGGATGGCGTCGCGGACGCGGCCGGGAAGCACCCGGTCGGCTTGGCCGTTTTGGGCCAAGACCAGATCCTCGTAAAATTGGGCGAAGCGAGTGCCGCGTTCGGCCGCCAAAAGCCGCAGGCCCTCGGCATTGGCGAGGCGGCCGAGGTGGATTTCGCTGCCGGCTTTCAGCAGGGCTTCGGGCTCGAAGAAGCCGCCGACCACATGGCGGACGCCGGCCTCCATCAGCGCCACCGTGCTGTAAAGGCCCATGCCGTCGGAAGTCCCGGCGATGAACCAAGGTTGCTCGATCCGGTTGCCGAGCGCCTCTCGCAAGCGCGGGACCGAAGGAGCGACTTTGGCTCGGATTCGCTGGATCGTTTCCCAGCCGGCCCGGCTTGGCACCTCGATCGAGGTCTTGCCATAGGTGCCGGTCACGGTAGCCGGCACTTCCGGCGCGGCAACTTTGGGCGCCGGCGCCGAAGCGGCTTCCAGCGTCAGGACTTTCTCGCCCCGATGATTCGAGACCAAGACCTCGCCGCCCTTCCCATTGTCGAGGAAACGGAATTCGAGGCTGTCGCCCGGCCGCGCCATGCCTTGGAAGGTCGCTTTGAACTGGACCGGCCCTTCGGTCGGGGCCGCATGCTGGCGCCAAACCCGCTCGGCATAGTTGAAGGTGGCCATGCCGTGCAGGATTCGGCCTGGCAGGCCCAGCTCCTGGGCCCCTTGATCGCTGACGTGGACCGGGTTGAAATCGCCGCTGCCTCGGCAAAAGGCGTCAATCAATTGGGGGGTGACTTCCAGCACCATCAGAGGCTCGGGCAAGGCTTCGCGCTCGGCGGCCGACAGAGTTGCCGGCTTGACTCCGCTCATTTCGGGGCCGACCACCAAAACGCTCTTCGCCGTGACCGCTGGTCGCGCGCCTTCGCCGTCGGCCGATCGGAAGATTTCCCGGGTGAGGAAGACTTGCTGGGGCTTGCCTTCGGCGCCCCGCATCTTGCGGGTGACCCGCAGCCGAAGCGGCTCGTCGAAACGGAGCGGCTCGCGGTACTGGATTTCCTCGACGCCATGGATCACGGTCGGCCGCGGCGCCTTTTGCATGGCCGCCTCCGAAGCCGCGACGATGGCCGGGAAAGCCTTGGAGAAGGTCATCCCGCTGGGCGCATGGTCCGCCGTCGAGTTCAAATCCAGCGCTCCCTGATAAGCCAGGGCTTCAGCCGAGCTGATCCGAAAATCCATTTCCCAAGCCTCGCCCTGTTGGCGAACCGACTCGCTGCCCAGCACGATCAAGGGTGTCAGAGGACGGGCCTGGACCTGCACCGGCTCGGCCGGCGCGCTTTCGCCGCCGCCGTTGGACTCGGGCGCGAGCGGGCGTTCCGACGCCGCGATCGGGCGCTCCGAAGCTCGCGGTCCCGAATTGGCGCCGGGATTAGCCGGATCCTGCGACTGGGCCATCATGACGTTGAAATCGAAGCCATTGGCGCGGGAGTTAGGGACTCCAGCCATGGCTGGGGAAATCCCCCCTAGCCCCCCTTTTCCAAAGGGGGGGACTCTTCCCTCCCCCCTTTGAAAAAGGGGGGGGAGGGGGGGATTTGGCAGCCCTCGCGCCAAAATCTCACTTCGCGTTTCCAAGGAGCGCTCCCAGCCGGCGAAACGCTCGCCAAAAGCCGAGCGGCTGAGCCGCGCGGCCACGTTGAACTGCAGCAAGGTGGCCAAGCCGTCGGCCAGGACGGTGGCACCGGCCAGGCGTTCGCGCAGGCCTAGGCTCTCTTCCAAGCGCCGGCTCAGCAGGATGCCGCCGAACATGCCGGCTTGAGCCAAGGCGCCACGGCCCCAGGCCCCGGCGCCGGCCCAGCGGCCGGCTTGACCCATCAACCAACCGCCGCTGCGCAGCGAACCCAAGGTCAGGCCGCTGGCAAGAAGCTCGTGGCCCAAGGCTTGGGGGCTCCAATCGAGCTCCCGGCCCAGCGCGGCCGCGCCCAAGCGGCCGGCCAAGGGAAAAACCGCGGCCTCGGCGGCGAAGGCGGTTCCGCCGGCCAGGGCCCGGGCGCCGAAACCGCGCGTCAAAAACGTCGCGGTCGGGCTGGCGGCCAAGCGGCTCAGCGTCAAAAAGCGCGTCATTTTGAAAGCGGCCCCGGCCGCTCCCATCGCGAAAAGGGCGGTCGGCTCCATCGCCTCTTGCGTCAAACGCTGGAGCAAAACCTCGGCTCGGGCGCCGACCGGACCGTTGCCACGCAGGGCCCCGAGCCGATCTTGGGCCCGCCGGCGGATCGAATCCGGCAAGTCGGGCTCTTGCAAAAGATTGGCGTAGATCGCGGCGGCGGCCTCGGATCGGCCATGGGCCTGCTCGCGGCCGGCCAAGTTCAGGAGGCCGCTGGCCCGCAGTTCAGGATCGCGCTCGCGAGCCAGCGACTCGCGCTCACGGCGCAAAGTGGGGAGTTCTTGTCCCGGAAACCCAGTATTCATGTGCCCTCTCTCTTTCCAAAATTCTCAAACGGCCTTCCTCAAGGCCGGTAGCGCAAGGCGTCCATCGAGCCGATGTAATCGTCGCTGCGCCGCAAGCTCTCTTCCATCTCCTCGGCCCGGGCCCGATTCTCGATCGCCCGCGCCGACCATTCGGCCCGTTGATGGGCCGGGACGCCGTAATCCCGGAGCAGCTCGCGGGCCTCGCCGGCGTCCTGCGGGAAGCGGCCCAGCACCGCGGCGGCGTCGGCGGCCAGGAAGCCTTCGGAGGTGATGAGGATGCTGTCAAAGTCCCGAGCCTGCTCGGCGCTGAAACGGAGCTGATCCAAGGCCCCCGCCGGGACTTTGGTGGCGAACTTGGGCTCGATATCTTCGGTCCTAAAATTAAAAAGACCCGGCGCCCGGCCTTCGAGCAGGCTGTGAACGCCCATCACCAGGTCGATGGCGCTGGCCGCGCCCATGGTGTGGCCGACCAAGCCCTTGATGGCGCTGACCGCCATCGGCTGGTCCACTCCGGCGGCGCGGAGCGCGGCATAGACCGACATCACTTCGGCGGTGTTGTTGAGGTCGGTCGAGGTGCCGTGAGCCTGCCAAACCTGGGGCGTCATGCCATGGGCTCGGGCTTGTCCCAGCGCCACCATCACCGCATTGACGACGCCTTGATCCATCGCCGCCAAATTGGGCGCTCCGCCTTCACCGGTATTGACGTGAATCCCAAGCAAACGGGAGCTGGGCCAAACCCCGAGCTCGATCGCCCGCTGGAAATTCATCCAGGGCAGGGCGGCCGCGCCTTCCGACACCACCAAGCCCTTGGAAAAGCGGGTGAAGGGCGCGCTCGACTCGCTCATCGCCTGGCGCCGCAAAGCTTCGGGAATCTGCTCCCGCCAATAAGCATCGCGGCCGGCTTCGGGCAATTCGGCGACCTCGGCCGGAATACGGCCTTGGGCGGCGAGCTTCAGCACCATCGCATCGACGGTCATCGGCGCCTTCCGGCTGAAGCCGGCGGTCAAGGGCGCTGCTGAATAGGGCGAGAAGGTCGCATCGGCGCTCATCAGCATGAAAGCGTCCATCGGGTACTCGCCCGGCACTCCGGCCCGAATCGTCGCCAAGCGGCCGGCAAAAAGGGCGTAGAGGCCTGAGGCGCAGGCCGCCGAGCAGGCCAGGTTGACGCCGCCGGTGTTGGCCATCTGGCTGGGACCTAAATTCGGCGGCAGGATGCGCTCGATCGCCCGGGGATTGGTCTTCATTTCGTCATAGTTGAAATGGGGCATCATGAGGTTGAGATAAAGTCCGCGGGCGTTCTCGGGGAGGCTGGACTGCAGCATGTAGGTGACCGAGTCGCGGCCGGACCGCGCCTGATCCAGGATTTCCGCCAAGCGGTCCATCCCGGGGAAGGCCGAGCCCTGCATGGCGCCGTAAAGGCTGCTGGGGAAGAGCTCCTGCAAAGGACGGCCGAAGGCGGTTTGGGCGCCGAGAGCGGCGAATAGACCGTAAGCTCCCATGTCCGAGGCGTATTTCAGATTTCGGCTCTGGTTTTCGAAGGCCGTGCCCTTGAGCCGGGAATTGGCCAGGCCCATCCGGTCGAGGAGCCGGGCGCCGCCGCGCAGCGGCTCGGGCAGGAGGCCGCCGTGGCGAACCGGCAGGCGATCGGCACCGGCTTGGGAGAGCAGAAGTTGCCGGATCTTCGCGATCTGGTCGGGAGCCACGCCGGCTTCGGTCGCGCTCTTTTCCACCAATTCGACGGCCTTCGTCGTCCAGGCCGGCCGGTTTTCCAAGGGAATGTCACGGATACCGCTTTCTTGCAGCAGCCTTTCGCCAAAGTCGTGGGCAATCTGCTCGGGAGTGATTCGCTCGCCGTTATCGGCGCGAACCCAGCTCTCGCGGTGGGTGGAGTCACGGCCGGCATAGCGGGTCAAACCGAAATCTTCGGAGAGATAGGCCAAGGTCAGGGGATGATCGATGCCGCGCATCGCCGCCGAGCGAGTCGCCCGGGCGGTGCCGCGAGTGGTCAGCATCTGGCCGCGGCCGAGGCTGACGATCATCTGGCTCGGATCGACTCCAATGCCGCGGATCACCGCCGGCGCCCGATTTCCATAGATCGCTTGGCTCATCATTTGAGCCAGCTCGCCGCTGGTCGGCGGCAGGCTTTCGGCCGGCGGCTCGCTGGAAGCGCGGCTGGCCGGAGTTTCGCGCCTGGTGGCCGGCCCAACCGAGGAAGGCGGAACCTCGCCTTCGCCGGGCAGCACCACCATGACCGGCGGCGCCGGCGGCGGCTCGGCGCCGAGGCCGAACCAGGAAAGGAATTGCCCGATCGTCGCCCGGCCGGTGCGGATGTCCTCTTCCCATTGGCGAGCCCGATCGCGGCGCTCGCTGAGCCGGCTGCGGTAAGCTTCGATCTGGGGAATCGAGAAGCCGTAGACCTCGTGCAGCGTCGCATCGTCGACGCTGCGGAACAGCGCCGAACCATTGTTGCCGGCGAAGCCTTGGGACTGGCCGCCGACGAAACGCAGCGGCCCATGGACCGCGTCGGCGCTGACGATGACCCGATCGCCCAAGGCCTGGACCGTCGGATCGATTTGCCGGCCTTCGAGATTGAAGGCGCCCGGCGCCAGCTGCTGGCGCAGCGCCATCGTCAAAAGCCCGATCTCCATGCTGCCGGCGGCGCCGAGGCCATGGCCCAGGAGCGCCTTGTAGGCCGAAAGCCGGAGCGGCCCCTCGTAACCGAAGGCATCGAGAACGGCGAGGAGATTGCTCGGCTCCATCTTGTTGTTTTCAGGAGTGCCGGTGCCGTGGAGGTTCATGTATTGAAGCTCGCGCGGCTCCAAGCCCTGCCATTGGCGAGCCATATGGAGCGATTCGAGGAGCGAGGAAACTCCGCCCAGCCCCAAGCCGGCGGGATGCTTCTTGCCGCCCTGGTCGCCGGTGATGCTGTAGCCGGCAACCGCCGCGTCAACCGGCAGGCCGAGCTCGATGGCTCGGGAGAGCCGCATCAGTCCGCCAACGCCGGCGCCTTCCGAAGGCCAGAAGCCCATGACGTCGGTGGTCAACGGAGCGTAGCCGTCCTCGACCCGGCCATTGCGTTTGCGCAGGCGTTCGGTCGTTTCCATCGCTTTCATCGCGTTGAAGCCGGTGGCCTCGGAGCGGGCGAAAATTCGACCGTGAGCGGCTTCGGCCGAGCCGAAGAAGGCCAAGTCGGTCGGGGTTTGGCCGGGCCAACCCGGACGGAACATGTCGGCGGCATTGGCGAAGGCCTTGTAGCCGGTGGCGCAGGCACCGACGTCGACCGGGATGCGGCCGACGGTCCGGATGACGGTGTCGGCGGTCAGGCCGGTCGGAACCTCGCCGCCCTTCGGCCCCAGGATGGCGGTGAAGAGCCCTTGCATCGAATCGATCAGCAGCGCCGGCAAAACCAAGGGCCCGGTGGGCGGATCGGTCGTCGTCGTGGGCGCGCCGTCGCGCATCCGGCGCTTGGTGGCCGCCGTGATCAGGTCGATGAGGTTGTTCATGCCGCCCAGGCCGGCGGCGACCGAAATGCCCATGCGGCGCGGATCGCGGCCGACGATCTCGTCGAGCGGCAGGCCCCACTGAACCGCCGAGCGGTACAGGGCATAAAGACCTTGGAGGGCGAATTGGTCGGAGCCGTGCAGATAGGAAGTGCTCTCGTCGAAGCGCAGGCTCTTGATCTCGCGCTTGGAGAGCCCCATGGCTTGGAGCAAATGGCCTTCGGTCTCGCCCTCGGGCCCGCGCAAGCCGGTGGGGATCTGGCCGGCCCAGGGGGTTTCGATCGGATGTTCGGTGGCAAGCTCGCGGAAACCGGTCTCGCTGCGGACTTGGGCGCCGTAGCGCTCGTTGATCTGCTCGATGCTCAGCGGCTCCTGGCTGGCCTTGTCGACGTAAACGCCATCGCCCTTGTACTCGACGTGGCCGTTCAACGCCGCCACCTCGGCCACCCAGGCCGGATCGCCGACCGCCCGCTGGTGGGTGGTCCGCTCGTTGCCGTGGGGAGTCAGGGTGCCGACCGGCAGGACCGCCAAGGTCTGCTCGGGATCGATGCGGCGGCCGCTGCCGCCGGAGCTTTCGCGGCTTCCGCCGCCTTCGCCGCCCAAGGACTGCATCCGCAACGGCTCGGCAGCGAGGGCCTCGATCGATCCGCTTTCGCCGCCGCGGCGTGGGCCGGGCCCGCCGGCGGTGGCCAGAGCCAATTCGGGTCCAAAATTCAAAGTCGGGACATGAGGGCGGCCCAAGGCTCGTTGGGAGAGGGTCTGGGTCTGCATCTCGAGCTGGTTCTCCCAGCGGTGCCACCGTTCGCCGAAGAGACCGCGGGTCGCGCGGCCGGCCACGTTGAACTGAACCAGCATTCCCAAGGAATGCACCAAAGAGCTGCTGAAGGGCTCGGCCTCTCGCAAGCCCGCCGCCACTTCCATCTCGTGGCCGAGCATGATCCCGCCCAACATCCCCAGCTGCGGCACCAAGGGCCGCGAGATCGCGCTGAAGGCCCCCAAGCGCGTCGCCTGACCGCTCAGTGGGTTGATTCCATGGATACGGTTGAAGCCGGCGCCGGCGGCCCAACCGCTCATCTTCATGGCTCCTAGGAACAAAAAGCTCGAGGCCAGATCCCGGCCCAAGGCTTGCCGGCTCCAATCCTGCGATCGGCCCAAGCCTGCATTGGCCAAGCGGCCGGCCAAGGGAAAGACCGTTGCTTCGACGCCGAAGCCAGCGACCGAGGCCAGAGCCCGGGCGCCGAATCCGCGCGTCAAAAAGTTGGTCGAGGGATTGCCCACCAAGCGGCTCAAGGTCGCCAGCCGCGTCACTTTGAAAGCCGCGCCGGCCACGCCCATCGCGAGCAGCGAAGTCGGCTCGGTCGCTTCTTGGGCGAAGCGGCCGACCATCGCCTCGGCCACGTCACCGATTTCGCCGTGACCTTGGAGGGCTTCGACCCGGCGCTGAGCCAGCCGGCGAACCTCGGCGGGCAAGGCATCGCCGCCTTGGCTCAGGGCTTGGTAGAGTTGGGCGGCGAAGGGTAAATTTCCCTGTTGGGCTTGGCGGCCGGCCAAGTTGAGCAGGCCTTGGCCGAAGAGCTCGGGGTCGCGCTCGCGCCCCAGCGAAGCCAGCTCTCGCCCGGCGCTCCCTTCCGGGCTTTGGGGCAAGTGTTGACGCAGCCAAGCTGGCGCGTCAAAACCCGAGCTGTTTTGAGCAATGTCGGCCGAAAGCCGGTGACTGGGGACGCCGAGAGTCCGATCCTGCTGCGTCATGGGAGAGCCCTTTCATTGGTGCTAGTGCCGGGGCTTGGTGACGAAGTCTTCGACCTCGTCAACGGCCCGCCGTATTCTCTCCACCCCTTGCTCCCGTATCCACCGGGACCCCTCGTAACCTTGACCAAAACCCCGAACCAAGGGATGGATCGATCCCCAATCGTTCTCGACCCCCTGGCGAATGTTTTCCAGACCCCGCAGCATTTCAAAAATGTCGGCTCCGACTAATTCAAAATCCTGTCCAGGTCTAGGCCCAAGCCGCAGGGCCTGTGCTTTTAACTCCGGCGTCAAACCAAAATCCAGCCCCGGAAAAAGCCTGGACTCAGTTCCGTACAGAATAGCGCTCAGGTTCACTTGCAAGGCGCCCATGCCCAGGACCTGTCCCAGGTTGAGCATGCCTCGCCGGTCGATCCGGCTGAAATCCATTTCGCCGTCGGGCGACCCGAAGAGGCGCAAGCCCATATCGAAGGCCACTTGCGATCCCTCGACCCATTCCTGGATCGCCTCGGCCGAATGCCGAGCCAAGGCGTCCTCGTAGAGCCGGCGAAAATCGCCGAAGATCCTCTCGCGATGGGCCGTGTCCATCGCATCCCGAATCCAATCCCGCATTTTCACATGAGCCCGGCCCACGTTGGGGTGATCGGACTCCGCAATCCCGCGGTTGGCGAAGGCCAGGCCCCGGGCCATGGCTTCGGCGATCAGCGGAAGCCCGGTCCAACCGGTTTCGGCCTCGCTCTCCGGGATGTGCCGGGCGATCGACTTGATCGTGTCCCGCGGCATCCACTCCATCAGGACGGCCTGAGGATCGAGGGCCGGACCGACGGGCGCTCGCACCCGCAAGGGCGGCGGCCGGCTGGTCGGGATTTCATCCTCTCGGGGTCTCGCCTTCACGAGGCCGGGCCCCCGGTTACTTCAAGGAGGCGAGGCCGGGCCATTGCCCGAACCATTGCCCTCCGGACCGCCCGGGCCCGAGCTCCCTTCGCCGGAATTTCCGCCGGCGAAGTTCTGCAAGTTTTGAATCCAAGTTTGAGCGGCGCTCCGGGCCCCCTCTTCGCCGTAGACGGCGACCAGGCCTTGGCGGAAGGCTTCGAAAGCGCCGTCGCCGGGCAGCCGGAGCATCGGAATGGCGCCGGCTCGGCCCCGCTCCCGGGCCTCGACGTCGCGGGCCAGGTTATAGGCGTTCAAGGCCTGCTGCTGGTGGCGGATGATGGCTTCGCGCAGCTGGTCGGGACGAATGACCTCGTCGACGGCGCCGACGGTCTCGGCCCGTTGAACGCTATGAACTTGGTCGAAGGCCGCTCCTCGGCTTTGCTCGATTTCAGCGATGACTTCGCGGCGGATTCGCTCATAGTCGGCTTTACGGGCCTCTTTCTCGCTGGCCGAAGCCCTTTCCATCGCCTGCTGAGCTTGCAGGACTCTGGCATCGGCATCGGCTTCCTTGCGGATCGTCGAGCGGAAGACGACCTTGGCCGCCGAAGGCCCGCCGATGACCTGGGCATGGGAGCCTTCCAAGGCCAGCAGCCGGAGGTTGGGGTTGAGCTGCTTGCTGACCACGACGAAAGTGCCGCCGACGATGTAACCCAAGTCGACCACAGTGATGGGGCCCTGGTGCTTGACGATGGCCTCGGCGATGGTCGCGCCGCCGAAGAGCTGGCGGTTTTCCATCGAGCGGGGATCGCCGTTGAAGCCGGTGAGGCTGCCGATGAGCAGGACCGGCATCCGGCCGCTGGCCTTGATGATGGCCCGCCCGATCACCTCGGAGTCGGCCGGCGCCAAGGGCCCGAGCGGCGGGAAGATGACCATGGTCGGCCTGCCGCCGATCTGCATCTCCTGGATCAAGGCGTTGAATTTTTGGGGCATGAGGCCGTTGCCGCCGGCTTGATGGCGAATGCCTTGGGCATCGGCCCACCAGCGGAGCGGCGGCGGCGAGCCGCGGTCGCGGAGCGCCTCGAGGATGGTCTCGCGGTGGCCGGCCCCGCCATTGAGGACCTTTTGGATCTCCTCGCCGACTTGCCGTTTTTGACCGCCGAGCTCGATGGTTTCGACCGAGATGTCGCGAGTGTAGAGGTCCTCGCCGCCGAATTGGCGTTGGCTGACGATCTCGCCCGCTCCGAGGCGATAGGAATAATAGTGATGCCGCAACAGCATCTCGGTGGCCCTCGCCAGGTCGGGGGCCAGCGCCATGGCATCGGCGTTGGGGCCATGAACTTCCTCGTAGCCGGCCAGGCTTTGGAGTCCACGAGGATAGAATTTGCGAGCCGTTCCCGGTAGATCTTCGCTATGGATATGGCGCACCATCGCGGCCGTCCAAGCGTCGGGGCCGGTCAGGGCCATGCTGCCGCGGGGGGTCATGATGAGGATGCCGCCGGTGTCGTGGATGATCGAGGCCAGCGAGTTCCAATAGGATTGGGCTCCGATGTTGACGTCGTCGACCACGATATTGATCGGGACTCCCCGGCTGTGAGCGTGCTGGACGATTTCCCGGACCGTCGAGGCGGTGGCGTCGAGGCCTTCGACGCCGCGCTCCGCGTGGATCTCGGCGCCCTGAGAGGCGGTGAACCAATCGACCGGAATTCCCTCGCGGGCCGCCAAGCGGATGGCCGCGTTGATCCGAGCGCATTCGTTGGCCGAGAGCGCGCCCTTGCTCCGGTGGGTCAGGTCGCCGAGGATGACGACTCGGCGCAGCGGCATGCCGGTGCCGCCGAGATGGTCGGTCTGGATGCCGATCACCACCCCGGCCTGATTCTGGCCCTCGGCCCGCGGCATCCCATGCTCATCGAGCGCCCGGACGAGCTCGCCGTGATTGTAATCGATCATCCGGGTGCGGGGGTCGGTTCGGGTCGTGGCCGGATCCAATTCCAGCTCGACGAATTCCGAGGGGAAAGCGGGCTCCGGCGGCCGTTCGCTGCCGGGCAGCCGGGGCTGGCCCAGGCCGTGGCGAAGGCGGAAACGCTCGGCCATCTCGGCGATCAGGGCCGGGACCCGGTAGGCCCAAGTCGCGCCGCGGGCCCGAGCCTGCTGCTCGCGCAATTCAATGGTGCTCGCCGGGCGGATCGGTACGTCGGCCGGTGCCCAGTCGCCATGGCGAATGACGAAGTCGGGGTCGCCCGAACGCTCGGCGGCGAGCCAATTCTCATAAGCGCCGTTGCGGATCAAAACTTCGCGGGTGGCTACCGTGCCGTATTGATCCTGGACGCGGGCTCGAACCACGTTGTGGATCACCGGCTCGAAGCGCTGGCCGGTCGGATTGGTGATGCGAACCAAGACGGTGCGGAAGCCGCCGGGCGCTTCGGCGTCGCGGAGGCGGCCCTTGACCACGACCTTTTCCAAGCCGAGACCGCGGAGTCGGTCGGCATGGCGGGTGGCCAAGGTTTCGGCATAGGCCGCCACCTCGGTGTCGCTGATCGGGAGGACCGGCTGGATGTTGAGGAAGATCCGGTTCCAGTAGGAGCGGCGGCCGGTCTTGCCGTTGAGGGCTTCGTGCATGCCGTTGACGACGTCGACGAAGCCCCGCTCGATCTCGGGGATTTCGATGCTATCGTAGCCCCGCTGGACGTGGGCCTCGGAAATCAGGCCGCTGCCGAAGAGCCGCTGGTCGCTGCCCGCCGCCATCGCGCCGTTCTGCTTGTTGCTGGCCCGGTAAATGTGAACCTGGCGGCCGGAGCGCTCGAGATCGCGCTCGACGTCGAAGGCCGATAGCCGGTGGAGCTCGATGAAGTGAGCCAGCATCGGATGGACGTTGCGGAAACGGGTGTCCTCGACGAAGGGCCCGCTGCGCAGGCCCCGCTCGCCCCGTTGGCGGCGGAAGGTGTAATAATCGGGATAGCCGCCATTGCGCTCGACGACCAAGGTCAGGCGCTTGACCCGCAGCGGATCGCCGCCGCTGACCATGCTTCGAGTGGTAGCCGTCAAGTTGAGGGCGCCGGCCACTTCGGCCACCCGATCGGCGCTAAAATCCGAAGTGACGACTTGAATGACGTTGTCCCGGGTCTGGGGATTGTCCAATTCGAGCCGGCCCATTTGGCGGGTCGCCTCGGCGACGGTTTCGGCCAAGGGCTCGCCCCGCTGGCCATGAACTCGAAGCATCAGGCGGGGGATCGGCTGGGCGTCGGGACCGGTTTCGGTGAAGCGGACCAGCGAGGCCGTCTCGCTCAAGGGCTCGTAGCTCTCGAAGCGATGGCGCTGCAACAAGCCGGAGATTTCGCGGCGGGCCAGGATTTCGTCCAAGAGCTGGCGCTCGGCCGCCGGACGGTTTTCGGCGCTCAAGCTGAGCAGGCGGCGGACCAGCGAGGCCGGCGTCGAGCCGAGCTCCTGCATCGCCGCTAGGCGCACCGGGCTAGGGGAGGCCTGATTGGCCAAGTCTTGAATGATGCCGTTGATCTCGCCCTGGGAACGCCGTCGAACGTGCTCCGGCACGCTCGGGTTCGAAGAGAATTCGAAGAGGCTCAAAAGGCGCTGGGCCGGCGATTCCATCACCTGGTCGGGCGCAAGCGAGACCAGGATATTGTTGGCGCGGTCCCGGATCTCGAGGCCGCGGCTGTTGCCGGCCGGAATCAGTCGCAAGTTAAGGGCCAATGGCGTCGAAGACTGGCCGTTGGTGAAAATGTCGGTGCTGCCGTCGGAGCGGGTCCCCAGGTAATTGTTACCGGTCTGAAGGCGCTGCTGCTGCTCCAAGCCGCCCCCGTTTTGAACGTGAAGGCCCACCTCTTGGACATGGCCATCGGGGCCGATCTGGATGTCGTAGACCACCGGCTTTTCAGCATAAACATTGCCTTGGCCATTGGGCATCCGGGCCGAACGGGCCAGCAGGACCCGGCGGGGCCGGGCGTTCTGATAAAGCACCGCTTGGCGAATCTCGCCCTCGTTGGAAGCCTGGATCCAACGGCCCTGGGCTTCGCCGGCACTGGCGAAGGCTTGGCGGATCTCGGAGTGGCTCCGCAACAAGTCGGCGATCGGACCGCTCAAGGCTTGAGTCTCGGCTTGGCCGCTCAGGAGGTCGCGGGCCGAACGGGACCAAAGCTCCACCGCCTCGTGGCTCGGCGGAACGGCGCCGCCGACTTGGACGTGGAGGGTTCCCTCGGGGCTCGAAAGAATGCGGGATTCGGCGTTGGCGAAGACCGAGAGGTTCTCGCCGCCGCCGTTGCGGGTCCATTCGTCGACGAAACGATTGTCGTAAGTTCCTTCCAAGGCCGCGCGGGTCCGGAGCAGGGCCTCTTGGCGCTTTAAGTCGCTGGCGAAACCTTGGCTGCCGCGAAGAATGGTCCGGCCCAAGACGTCGGCCGCCCTTTCGAGGGCATGGCGCCGGTCGCTGCCGGTGACCACGATCTTGGCGATCATCGGGTCGGCATTGGGCGAGACCCGGTCGCCGGGCCGGACGCTGGTTTCGACGAAGATGCCTTGCTGGGCCAGCGAAGCGAAGTCGCCGCTGCCGTTGACCTGGAATTCCTCGACCAAGCCGGGAGCCGGCGCGGCGTTGCCGTCGCGGTCGCGGCGGTTCGGATCCACCGCTTTGAGGCGGATCTCGACCACGCCGCCTTGCGGATGGATCTCCTCCTGGCTGCGGGAGAGCGGAAAGCCTCGCGACACTCGAATGGCCTCGCGGATCAAGTCGAAGCCGGTGGCTTCCTCGCTGACCCGGTGCTCGACCTGGATGCGGGCGTTGACTTCCATCGCGAAGAACTCGCCGGTGACCGGGTCGACCATGAACTCGACCGTGCCGTGACCGGTATACTCCATCGCCCGGGCCGCCTTGAGCGAAGCCTCGGCCATCCGCTCGCGGAGGCTGGGAAAGCGGCTGAAAATCGAGGCCGGGTGGATTTCGATCAGTTTCTGGCCCCGCTCCTGGAGCGTGCACTCGCGCTCGCCCAGATGGACGACGTTGCCGAAGCGGTCGGCCATGACCTGGAATTCGACGTGGTGGAAGCGGGAAATGAAGCGCTCGGCCATGATCGAGCCGTTGCCGAATCCGTTCGCCGCCTCGCTCGAAAGCCGGGAAAATCTCGCCCGCAGCTCGGCCAAGGTATGAATCGTCGCCTGGCCGCGGCCGCCGCCGCCGGCCACCGCCTTGAGACGGACCGGGAAGGCCAGCTCGCCGTTGCGGATCATGCCGTTTTGCTCCATCTCGGCAACGAGGCCCTCGACCTCGGTGTAACCGCGGTTGGTGCCCGGCACGACCGGAACGCCGGCCTCGATGAAGTTCTGTTTGGCGATGTCCTTGTCGCCGGCCAGCCGCATCGACCTTTCGGAAGGCCCGATCAAAACAAGGCCTTCGCGGGTGAGGGCTTGAACGAAGTCCGGACTTTCGGAACGGTAGCCGTAGCCCGGATGGACGGCTTGGGCGCCGGTCCGCTTGGCGGTTTCGACGATTCGCTCGATGTTGAGATAAGCTTCTTGATAAGCCTTGGCCGGGGTTTCGGCTTGGACAAACTCCGCCTCGCCGCCCAAGCGGAGGATCTCTTGGACCCACTGGGCATTGGCTTCGATCTGGGGCACGATTACGATCGGCGTGAGGCCTTCGGCGTAGAGGCCGCGGGCGATGCGATGGGCGATCTCGCCGCGGTTGGGAATGAGGACCCTCCGCATTCCGGGGTCGGTCAACACCCGGTTGCCTTCGGGCGAAATCGCCAGGCTCAGCTCGTTCAATTGCGCGTCGCTTAAATCGTTGCGGCCGATCAGGGCCCGGCGGGCCGATTCCGGATTGTTCTTCAGGAAGCGCAGGGCCTCGGCCATCCGCACGGTCGATTCGGATCCAGCCGTGGCTGTGCGGTGATCGCGGTATTGGTCGAGCGCCCGAGTCGCGCCGGCGATGTCCAAGGCCGGCGGAAGCGTTTTCGGGCTCGAGGGCGGCGGGTTGACGCTGGGCGAGCGGCCCGGCGGCGAGACGCTCTCGCCGGGGCGGGGGCTGCGGCCGTTGCCTTCGCCGTTGTGAATGCTCATCGCGGAAATTTGGGGACCGAAGAGGCCGCCTTCGCGGCCATTGCCGGCACCTCGGCCGTTGCCAGCCATAGCCAGAGCCGGCTGAGGACCAAGCAAATCGGTGAGACGGCCTTCGCCGCTGAGCCGCGGCGAGCGGCCCAGAATCTGGCTCTGGCGCTCCATGCCCTGCTCCCAGGCATGCCAACGATCGCCGAACAGGCTTCGAGTGGCCCGGCCGGCGACGTTGAATTGCAGGAGCATGGCCAGGGAATGAACGAGTGTGCTCGAGGCCGGTTGGGCTTCGCGGAGGCCGGCCCGGACTTCCAATTCGTGACCGGCCATAATGCCGCCCAGCATGCCGAGCTGGGGAACCAAGGGACGGGAAATCGCGCTGAAAGCGCCGAGCCGCGTCGCTTGACCGGTCGCCGGGTTGAGGCCATGGAGGCGGTTGAAGCCGGCACCGGCGGCCCAGCCGCTCATCTTCATCGCGCCCAGAAACAAAAAGCTCGAGGCCAGGTCGTGGCCCAGAGCCTGCCGGCTCCAGTCCTGACGGCGACCCAGTCCTTCGTTGGCCAGTCGTCCGGCCAAGGGAAAAACCGTCGCTTCAACGCCAAAGCCGGTCGCCGAGGCCAGGGCCCGGGCGCCGAAACCGCGCGTCAAAAAATGGCTCGAGGGATTGCCCACCAAGCGGCTCAAGGTCGCCAGCCGCGTCACCTTGAAGGCCGCGCCGGCCACACCCATCGCGAGCAGGGAGGTCGGCTCGGTCGCTTCTTGGGCGAAGCGTCCGACCATCGCTTCGGCGACGTCGCCGATCTCGCCCCGGCCCTGCAGGGCTTCCAGGCGGCGGTGGGCTCGGGATTGAATCTCGGAAGGAAGGTCGCTCAGGGCGCCAATCGATTGATAGAGCGGAGCGGCTAGAGCCGAGTTGTTCCGCGCCGCCAAACGGGAGGCGAGGTTGAGCAATGCTTGGCCGAACAATTCAGGATCACGCTCGGCCGAAAGCGCGAGGAGCTCGCCGCAGATCGCCTGGCCCCAGCGGTTCTGAATGGCCTCGCGCTGCAAGACCGGCAGCGCCCCGAAAGCTCGCCGCAGATCGCCGCCGTGCCGAGCCAGGCTCTGGCTCAAGGTCGAGCCGGAATCGCCCAGCTCGAGCAATTGGGCCAGGGTCTGGCCCGAACGCTGGTGGAAATCGGGGCCTTGACCCTCTGGATGCCCCGATTGCCCCCGAAGCAGACCCGTTTGCGATGATGCAATGAACAAAGAAGCACTCTGGCCGCTTAAGCCGGGAGTCATGCTTACCTCCGAACCCGCGAATAAGTCCTCGAAAACTAAACAGAAAGATAGATTGCTGAATTTTCGGGCTCGGTTAAGGAAAGTTGTCTAAAAAATCAACAAAATTCCGGTCTTGCCCCTTTTATCACCCCTCCGGCGACTCCAAGAAACGCCACTCCCCTTGGGAATTTCGCTGATAAACTTGGCGGCGAGGCTCAGCCTGGGCGCCCTCATAATGTAATTCGAGGGTCGGACGCAAGGAGGGGCGTCCACTTTGGTTGAGAACCTCCTGCAGCGCCGCCGCATATTGGTTCGACCAGGGACCGCGCATCAGGATGTGGAGAGGCTCGGTTCCTTCGGTGGTCGAAGGGAGTTGGCGCAGCAGGTCCATCAGGTCGCTGGCCTCGATGGCGCCTTGCGGATGGTTTCCGTGCGGGCGCCAACGGATTCGCCGATCTTGAGCGCTCTCTTCCACGACCCACTCCTGGCCTTGGCGCTGGAAGGTCCAAACCTTGCCGGCGGCTTCGTCATGGAGCCGTAGCAGCTCCAGGCTGCCGGCGCCGAGCTGGAGGCGCTGGCGGATGGCCTGGGCATCGTTGGCTTCTATCGGGACCCCGGAGAGCAAATAGAACTCATGGTGCCGGCCGAGGATGTTCTTGGGCTCCTGGAGGAAGCTGTTCAGCTCGGTCCGCCAGCGGGCGGTATGGTACTGGTCGGCGCTGCCGGTCAGCGGAGGCCGCGACGGCGGCTTGACCTCGGCGGAGCTTGGCTCGGCGAGGGTCCAGCGGCCCTGCTCGCCCACGAACTCGTGGACAACCCCGTTATCGAGCTCCAGCCGGACTCGGCGGCCGGTCACCCGGTAGCGGTTCAAAGCCTGTAAGGTGAAATCCGCGACATTCTCCAGCAGGACGGTTCCTGGCAATTGAATCACGGTCTCGCTCTCCGGCAATCGCGACTCCTTGCGGCTCATCGCATGGATCTGTTGATAGAGCTCGCCCACCGACTGAACTTCGACCCGGGGGAAACCGGCGTGATAGTACAGGGTCTGCCATCGGAGCTGGGAAGCCTGCTGCTGGATCCAATGAATCCGATCGCCCAAGCGCATGCCGCTGTAGGTTTGCTGCAGCTCCGGGATCATCAGGTCGAAACCGGCGTGGGCATGGACCTTGGGGGCCAAATTCTCGGTCAGGCTTTCGAGCTCCGGCCGCTCGATCGCCAGCCCTTCGACGATGAGCAGCGGGGTTCCTTGGCCGGCCTCCTTGCGCTCGACCAGCTGGCGGAGCAGCAAGGGAATCAGCTCGGCCCGGTCCGTGAGCGAGGTCAGGTGCGGCGGTGGCGGCGCGGCCTTGGGACGAGACGCGGCCATCGGCTCGCTGCGCGGCGGCGGCTCAGCCTTGGGCGCGAGCTCGGGTGGGGCCGCCTCGGCGCTCGCCGGATTGGCGGCGGGCATGGCGAAAAGCGTCTTGGCGAAAGGATCGGGGCCCGGCGGCGAGACCGGTGCCGGCGAGCTCGGCGGTTCCGAGCTTGAAACCCGCTCGAAGCCTTCGGCGTTGCGTTGCAGAACGATGCGCTGGGCTTGGACCTCGCCCTTGGCTAAGACGTTGAAAATGATCTGGCGGCGGAGCCGCGGATCGATCTCCAATTCGCCTTGGCTGAGCATCCGGTTCAACTGATCCACAAAACGGGGAATGAAGGGCTCGATGTTGAAGATCGATTCGACGTGAAACTCGACGTTGACCTCGCGGATCCGCCTTTGGAAGCCCAAGCTCGAATCTTTGATTCGCCGGCCGAATTCCAAGGGATGTTGGATATAATAGGGCGACTGTTCCAGACCTTGCATGGTGATGAAGGGCAAGGTGTCGTTGCTGGTATCCCGAGCCGGACGGCGCGGCCCCTTGCCGTTACCATTGCCATTGCCGTTCTCCCCGCTCATGTAGACCCGATCGGGGCCCTTGGCCTCGGCAACCTCGAAGCGTCGTCCCCCGAGGCCGGCCACGCTGAATGCCGGCTGAAGACCGCTGTCGGGCAGGCGGGGCAAGCGCCATTGGGGTTGGCTCAGGGCTTGGCTTTGGGCATCGATCCGACGCTCCCAGCCCTCCATCCCTCGGCCCAACAAACTCCGATTCAATCGCCCCGCCACCTGGAAGGTCAGCAAGGTCGAGAGCCCATCCACCAGCGCGATCGACCCGCTCGTTCGCTCTCTTAAGCCCGCTCGAACCTCCAGCTCATGGCCCAGCAAGATCCCGCCGTACATCCCGCTGGTC
>DATEDP010000082.1 GCA_035281585.1 bacterium | reverse complement strand
GCGCCTGGGCCAAGCGGCTGAGCACCGCCAGCCGCGAAGCTTGGAACACCGCGGTGCCTGCCAGCATCGGCAGGCGCCTGGGCCAAGCGGCTGAGCACCGCCAGCCGCGAAGCTTGGAACACCGCGGTGCCTGCCAGCATCGGCAGCAAGGCCGAAGGCCGAGTCGCCTCGCGGAAAAAGTTTTGGAGATGGAGCTCGAAGCGGTCGCCGAAATCGCCCCCGCCTTGCAGCAGGCTCTGTCGCCTTTGGGCGGAAAGCCGGAGCGGATCGTCCTCGGCCAAAGGGCTGGCGAGGACCGCATCGTAGAGCCGCAGCGCTTCCTGGAGCTTGCCTTGATTTTCAAATCGCCGAGCTTGGTTAAATTCCCGCTCGGCTTGCGTGACCTTGTTCATTGGTGCCCTGAGGCCAGCTTATCGTCGAAGCCGCCCGCCGGTTGTTAGCTGTGGAAATCTTGGCGGAACTTTGAATTCTTAATTTTAGATGTCATGGATAAATTTTAAATTATTGAATTTATTTTATATAATAAATCTATTTATATTTTGAAAAATAAACGAAGATCATATTTAAAATATTAATAATATTAAGTAGTTAATTAAATTTAAGAGGACTGGCATAAGCCCTGCATTATCTTCTAGCATGCGCCGAGAGGCGCTACCGGGAAAAAGAAAAATTCCCGGAAACAAAAAAAAATTAAAAAGTGTGCCCCCGGATTAGAGCCAGCAAGAGAGATCTTCTGGCTCTAATCTTTTTCGGGCCCGTCATCCTGAGCGTAGCGAAGGATCTGCGACCTACCAGGTGGTTGGTCTGCCTTATCTGTTCGCGTAGATTTCTATAATCCCAAAAATAGCGGCCTTTTGAGCATGCGATGGGGCTTGGGGCTCTTATACCCGCTTGGGCAGTCGCAGATCCTTCCCCCCAGTCTCTCTCGGACCTGACGGCGTTCGACTGGGGCCCCAGCTCAGGATGACCGTAATCAGCACAAATCCCTTTTTACGCGGCGCGTTCTGGTTTACAATCTGCCCAGGTTTTAAGCATCTCAGATATCCCGGGTAAGGCTTCCGTGAGGGGGAATTTGAGAGCGGGATACACCAACCTTTTGCTGCGGGGAGCCACCTTCCTTCTCCTCGTCGCCTGCGCCGGCGGCCCCGGTGGAAACCCCGGACCCGGTGGAGTGGGTGATGCTTCCACCGACGGCGGCGTCGGTCCGCTGGGCTCGGCGCCCAATAGCGTCAACCCCGGCACCCGGCCCACACCCGGTTTCACCGAAGTGGAGATGAGCCCGGCCACCAGCACCAGCTTGCCGGCTCCCGGGCCTTTCCTCAAAAGCTTGCAGCTGAACCTCACTCCCTTAATCGAGATCACCGAGGTCCGCATGTTCGTCCGCGATCTCAATCTCGACGAAGCGGTCAGCGCCGGCCTCGAGTATCCCGGGAATTTTCTCTTCCGCCTGCTCGACGGCAACGTCATCGTGGACGAGTCCCTGCCCGAGTTGGGCGTGGCCGGCGTGCCGGAGGGAACCTACAGCAAGCTCGACCTTTCCTTCGAAGTGATGGAGGCGGATGAGATTCCGCCCGGCGCCGAGGACGACCCGTTGGTCAACGGGCCCTTGATCGACCACTCGATCGTCGTCGAAGGCCACCTGGGACTCTTGAGCCCGATCGACTTGGGCGCCCTGGGCAGCTTGACCGTCGTGCAATTCCGCTTCGTCAGCGACCAAACCGCTCACCTCGAGGTGAACAGCCCGCAAGGCTTCGATTTCGGCCCCGATCTCAATCACCTTTTCTTGGCCTTCAAAATACGGACTTGGTTGGATTTGAGCATCCGCGGCCTGGTCGAGACGGTGGTCGCGACGCTGGATTTGCCGACGCTTCTCAATTTGTTGAACGGCGGCTTGCTGCTGATCGACTCCTCCTCCGGCAATCTCACCGTCGCGGCCGTCCAACTCGAAACCAATATCAACGCCTCGCTGCGGACAGCCCCGAGCGATGACGGCCTCTTCCAAGAAGCCGACGTTCAGGAAGACTCCTTCTCGGTCTGTCTCGCCAATTGCCCGTAGCAAGGGGCTTTAGCCCCGCCAACGGCGCGAAGCGCCGTCTTTCAAGTCGATGGGATGGCAATCGGCATTAAGCGCTCGCCGGCGCTCAGAAGAATTTCCCGTCGATGAATTCCTTCAAATCCTTGATCTCAACCGGCACCCCGAACTTCTCGAGCTTGGTGTAGAGGTTGCGCCGCGAGATGCCGAGGGCTTGGGCGGCGTGGCCCTTGTGATAGCCCTGGTCGCGGATGGCGAGCAGGATTCGCTCCAGCTCCGGGTCCAGCGGCTCCCGGGCCAGGGTCTTGCGGAGCAAGCTCTGCATCGCCTTCTTGTTGCCGAGCAGCTCCGGCTTGAAGGCCAGGGCCTTGAGCCCGATCAGGCCTTGGTCGGCGAAGAGGCCGGCGGTTTCGAGGGTGTTCTGGAGCTCGCGGATGTTGCCGGGCCAAGGATAGCTCATGAATTGGCGGAGGGCCTCGGTGCCGAGGCGGGCCGGCGAACGGCCTTCCCGCTCGGCGATCCTCTTCAAGAAGTGCTCGACCAGCAGCGGGAGGTCCTCCTTGCGCTCGCGCAGCGGCGGCAGCGAAATTGTCACGCCGTTCAGGCGGAAATAGAGGTCCTCCCGGAACTTCCCCTGCTCGACCAATTCCTGGAGGTTCTTGTTGCTGGCCGAGACGACCCGGACGTCGACCTTGACCACCTCATGGGAGCCGAGCGGCCGGATCTCGCCCTCCTGCAGGAAGCGCAGCAGCTTGGCCTGGAGCGCCGGCGAGAGGTCGGCGATCTCGTCGAGGAAGATCGTGCCGCGGTGGGCGTATTCGAGGATGCCCTTCTTGTCGCGGTCGGCATGGGTGAAGGCGCCCTTCTTGTGGCCGAAGAGCTCCGACTCCATCAAGGTCTCGGGCAGGGCGCTGCAATTCTCGGCGACGAAGGCCTGCTTGGCCCGGCCGCTGTTGAAGTGGAGGGCCCGGGCGATCGACTCTTTGCCGGTGCCGGACTCGCCGTAGACCCAGACCGCGATCTTGGAGTCGGTGATCTTGTCGAGCAGCGCGAGGACCTCGATCATTCGGGGCGAGCGGCCGACGATCTCGCGGTATTCGTGCTTCAGCTTGATCCGGCTTTCGGCGACTTCGAGCTGCAATTTCTCGAGCTGATCGCTCTGCTCCTCGACCCGCTCGCTCAGCCGGGCATTGGCCCGCTTCAGCTCCTCGATCATTTGGCCCTTCTGCAGGGCCAGGGCGGCTTGGTCGGAAAAGGCCTCGAGGGCCTTAAGCCGGCCCTCGTCGAAGAGACCGGCCTCGAAACGGTGATCGAGATAGAAAGCGCCGAGCACGCCGCTCCGGCCGCGGATCGGCAGGGCCAGGATCGACTTGAGCTCGTGGAGCTGAACGCTCTTGGCCTCGCGGAAGCGGGGGTCGGTCAGGGCGTTGTCGGCGACGACGGCTTGGCCGCCCTCCATCGCCCGGCGCACCGCCGAAAGGCTGAAGGCGAAGTCCTTCGACTGGAGACTTTCCGCGGCGAGGTTGCGGGCCACCACCACGCTGAAGCCGGCGATCGGGCCTTCGGAGCTTTCGCTGCGGAGCAGCAGGAAGCCGTGCTCGGCCCGGGCCAGCCGCATCGCCGCGTCCATCAAGTTTTGCAGGACCTTTTCCATGTCGTCTTCGCGCAAGAGCTCGCGGCTGATCGCCGAGAGGCTGTGGAGGATTTCCATCGGGGTCTTTCCTTTGTCCTGACCCCCAACCCAGCGCCGCCAATCCTCGCGTTCGACGAAGGAAATTTGGAGCTGGGGCGGGAGCGATTCATAAATTCGGGTCAGTAGCTCGCGGAGTTTGGGACCCTCGGCCGCGGCGAGGGCCGCTTCGAGATCCCAGGCCGGGGCCGGGCCGGTCATGGGCTCCGCGACCGCCGATTGGGCCGGCTCTCGCAGCCGCCGGCCATAGGCTTCGACTTCCCGGGCCAGGCCTTCGGCCTTGGCCATCCGCGGTGCCAGGGCCCTCAGCTCCGCCAGCTTGGCCTCGGCCGGAACGAAGCGGCCGGCGGCGAATTCGGCCCGGGCATATTCCGCCAGGTGCTCGGCCAGATCCTCGAGGTTGCCGGCGGCGCTCAAGACTTCGTGGGCCCGGCGGAAATCCTCGAGGGCCTCGCCCAAGGCCAGCCGCCGGCGTTGCAGCGATCCCCGGTTGTTCCAAACCCGGGCCAGGAAAAGATCGTCGCGCTGGGAGCGAGCCAAGCTTTCGGCCTCGCGATAAGCGGCCAAAGCCTTCTCGGCCTCGCCTTGGGCCAAGGCCAGGTTTCCTTCTTGGAGCCAGGCCGCGAATTCGCCCGGAAAATACTTTTCCTCGCGGTAGAGGGCCTTGGCTTCGGCCAAGCGGGCGAAGGCCTCAGTCCAAGCCCTTTCCTCGGCCCAGGCCCCGGCCAAATTGCGGCAGAGCTCGGCCCGCCGCCGGCCTTTCGGCTCGGCTATTGCCAGGCCCCGCTCGAAATGGAGCTTGGCCGAAGCGAGCCGGCCCTCCTTCAATTCCAGATTGCCCAGCAGCGAAAGGGCCCGGACCTGGTGGGGACGGATTTCGGGCGAGCTCTCGGCTTTCAGCTCGAGGCAACGCTCAAAGCGGCGCGCCGCCGCCGCTTCTTCGCCGAGGTTCAAATGGGCGATGCCGGCGACCAGGCAGCACTTCGCTTCCTTCAAAGGCAGCGGCTCGTCCTCGGCGGCCAAAGCGAAAACCTCCTCGGCGGCGGCGATGGCTTCGCGGTAGCGGTCGAGACCGGTGAGGAGATTGGCCTTGGCCCGCAGCAGCCGCGAAAGCTCGGCCGGGTCTTGAATGTAAGGCCGGCTTCGCTCGGCCAAGGCCAGGGCTTCGCCGGCCCGGCCGCCGCGGCTCAAGCTTTCCACGGCGGGCAAGGCCAGTGCAGCGACGGCGGGTCCGTCCCCCAAGGCGAGGGCATGGCGCAGCCGCTGGACTTGGCGCTCGGCGTTGGGCGGCAGGATCTTCCACCAGGCTTGGTGGAGGCGCTCGATCTCGGCGGCTTCGGCCCGCCTGAGGAGCTCGGTGGCAAGGGCCGGGAAAGCGAGCTCCCAAGCATCCCCGGCGCTTTTCACCAAATGCCGATCGGCCAAGCGATGAAGCCGGCTTTCGAGGCCTTCGGGGTCCCGGCAAATTTTTTTCAACTCGGCCATGGCGACGGCATCGCCGGCGGCGGCCAGGGCCAGGAGGGATTCCCGCTCCTCTCCAGTCAGGGCGCCGAGGCGGTCGAGGGCCAGGTCTTCGAAGGAATGCCAGCCGGCCAATCGCTCGATCCATTCCCGCGAAAAGTGTCCCCGCTCCAAGCCGCCGGCTTCGCGAACCCGGCGGACGATCTCGAGCAGCATCCGGGGGTTGCCGGCGGTCTGACGGAAGAGCGCCGCGGCGAGCTCGCCGGCGGCCTTGACCCCGATCGCTTCGTCGATCAAGGTTCGGCTCTCCGCCTCGCTCAAGTTCTTGAGCCGAAGATCGAAGCCGCCGGGCATTTCGACCAAGGCCTCGAGCAGGCGCCGGGTTTCCGGGCTCAGCCGGTCCTCGTTCCACTCGAAGAGCCCGATCCGGCCCGGTCGGTCGGCGGCCTCCCGCCGCAGCCGGAGCAGGCCTTTCAGCGAATCGAAGCCAAGCTTGTGGAGATCATGGAAAAAATAAGCGCCGGCCGGCGCCGCGGCGAGGCCGGCCAAGGCGGTCTCGAAGCCGCTCGGCGGCACTTCCTGCACCGGGATTCCGCGCAGGGCGCATTGGAAGGCGGCCTCGCGGAGGAAGCGAGTTTTGCCGACTCCGCCGATGCCATGCAGCCAAAGCCAGGCCGAACCCTGGGGCCACCGAGCCAGGGCCTGGACGAGTCGGGCGAAGGCCGCTTCGGCGCCGAACATCCGGATCGAGTGATGTTCGGCCACCACGGTTCCGCCCCGATCGGAAAGTCCGCTCAGGGCTTCGAGAGCTTCGGCGGCGCTGGTCCAACGGCGCTGGGGTTCGCTCTGAATCATCCGGTCGATGGTCCGGGCGGCCAAACCGAAGCCGTCTTTCAGTCGGGGCGCGGCTTCGAGCAAGGGCCGGGCCGGCGACCGGAGCATTTCGCTCAAGCTGCGGCTCGAGGCCCGGGGATGCTTGCCGGCGAAGGCTTCGTAGAAGAGAGTGCCGAGCGAGAAGAGGTCGCTGGCCGGCAGATTCTTTCCCTGCCAGCGCTCCGGCGCCAAATAGGGCAGGGTGCCGGCGCCGAGCCGGGCCGCCGAGGAAAAATTTCCGGCCAAGCCGAAGTCGAGCAGCTTGATCCGGCCTTCGGCGGTGATCAGGACGTTGCGCGGCGAGAGGTCGCCGTGGGCAAGGTTTTGGGCGTGCAGGGTCCGCAAGGCGTCGAGGGCCGCCCGCAGCCAAGCCAAGATCGCCGCGGGCGCCGCGGTCTTGGCGGCGTCGAGCAAGCCCCGGCCTTCGACGAAGTCCATCCAGAAGCAGGGGCCCCGGTTTTTCCCGAAAATGGGGCTGCTGTCGGCGAGGTAGCCGTGGATGGCGGCGATGGCGGGATGCCGCAGCTTGACCAGCAGCGCGGCCTCTTTTTCGAACAGGGCGACCTGGTCGGGCTGGACCCGACTGAGCAACTTGAGAGCCACCGGCCTTCCGGGCTCGAGCTCGGCCAAATAGACCGAACTCATTCCGCCCTCGCCCAGCAACTTCAGGGGAATGGGGGGCATCCGGCATTATTTTCTCATTCTGTGCAGAGCGCCAAGCTCAAATTGTGCGGGGAGAGCCTTCGACCAGCCGGCGATTTTCCCCTTGGAAAAAGACCGAAGCGGCGGCATCCTCCCCTGCGTTTTCCCAAGGGACCTGGGAAGGAGGCCTATGCCGGACGCGACCAAGGTTCTCGTCATTGAGGACGAAGCCGACATTCAGCAGCTGCTCAGCTACCACTTCCAGCAAGCCAACTGGCGGGTCGAAGTCTGTGGCAGCGGCTCCGAAGGCCTGAAAAAGGCCAAGGAAAAGAGGCCCGATCTCATCCTCCTGGACCTGATGCTGCCGGGGATGGATGGCTTCGAGGTCTGCCGGATCCTCAAGAACGACCCGGAGACCAAGGCCATCCCGGTGATCATGCTCACCGCCAAAGGCGAGGAAATCGATAAGGTGGTGGGCTTCGAGCTCGGCGCCGACGATTACATCACCAAGCCCTTCAGCCCCCGCGAGCTCTTGCTCCGCTCCAAGGCGGTGCTCCGCCGGGGACCCAAGGCCGAAGGCGAGGAGGGGAGCGACAAGCAGATCAAATTCGGCGACTTGGTGGTCGACTTGGCCCGCCACCGGGTGACGATCGCCGACAAGGAAGTCGAGCTCACCGCCATCGAGTTCAAGCTCTTGAAGTACCTGCTCGAAACCAAGGGCCGGGTCCAAACCCGGGATACCCTGCTCGACAAGGTCTGGGGCTATGACGCTTTCGTCACCACCCGCACCGTCGACACCCACGTCAAACGGCTCCGCGAGAAGCTGGGAAAATTCGAGAACTATGTCGAAACCGTCCGCGGAATTGGCTATCGTTTCCGTGAGAAGCCATGACCCACATCACCGGAAAAATCTTCGTCGCCTATCTCTTCTTCGTCCTCTTGGCGACGTCGGCCGCCAACCTCCTGCTGATCCGCTTTCTGGAAAGCCTGCTTTTGACCAACGCCCGGCAGAACCTGCAGGAAAAATGGATCGACTCTTATCCGGCTCTCCAGGGGCTCCAGCTTTCGGCCGACCGCGGGGAAGCTCTGAATAAGAAACTGGCCGATATGGCCGACGATGAACCTTATCGCCTATCGCTCTACGCCTTGGATGGAAAGCTGGCCGCCGATTCTTCGTCGGCGCCGCCCGAAGCCGCCATTCCACTCGACGTCAGCCAAGCCTTGAGCAATGGCCAAGCCTATGCCTTGAACGGCCCCGACGCGGTGCCGCCCGCGCGCTTGGCT